>NZ_ANKP01000062.1:0-53814 GCF_000319775.1 Cupriavidus sp. HMR-1 | reverse complement strand
CCATCGCGCCGAGGAACGCGCCGCCGAGGTTGGCCAGTCCGGTGGCCGTCAACTCGCGGTTCGCGGCAGGCGCGTGCTCGCCAACCTGGGTGAACGCGCGCCCCGCGGCGATGGTTTCCGTGAAGCTCATCAGCGCGATACCCAGCGCTTCGGGCCACAGCCGTTCCATCATCGTCGGGTCAGGCAGGGTGACCGGCGGCAGGCCGGTTGGCACCGCGCCGACGATGGCTACCCCATGCGCGGTCAGATTCAGCAGCCATACGCCGATGATGCCCACGGCCACCGCGATCAATGGCGCCGGGGCACGTGGAAACCGGTGCTCCATGCCCAACAGCAGCAGGACCATAAGGATGCCGACCGCGGCCGTGGCGACGGATGCGTGCGGAATGTTCTGGATGATCGCCAGCACGTTGTGGAAAAACGGGCCTTTCGGGAAATGCATCCCGAGCAGTTTCGGGATCTGGTCCACCACGATGACCAGCCCGATGCCCGCCTTGAAGCCGATCAGTACCGGCTCGGAGATGAAGTCGGCCACGAAGCCCAGCCTCAACAGCCGGGCCACCAGCAGCACGGCGCCGACCAGGAAGGTCAGCGTGGCCGAGGCCGTGATCAGCGTTTCGGCGCTGGGCGATGGGCCCACATGCCGGAATGCGGCGGCCACGAGGATTGCCAGTGTCGTGGTGGTGCTGACGCTAAGCGTGCGCGAACTGCCGAGCAGCGCGTAGATCAGCATCGGGGCGAACACGGTGTACAGGCCGACCTCGACAGGCAGGCCCGCGATGGTGGCGTAGGCCAGGGCCTTGGGGATGACCACGGCGGCGGCGGTCAGCCCGGCAATGACGTCGGGCGCCAGCCATTCCTTCCGGTACGTCAGCAGCCACCCGGGGATGGGCAGCGTGGCGGCGCCAGATGACTGGCGCCTGGACAGCAGGGGGCAGGGGTGCGGCCGCCGTTGTCGTCTCATGGTTCTGTTTCCGAGCGGACTTCACAGAACCTGAGTCTAGGCGCGATCACGGCCGCCGCAAGGACGGCGTGTCAGTGGTCAGGTTACGCGCAGGTCGCCTCGCCCGCCTGAGAGGCCCACTTCGTCAGCAACGCCCGGCCAACGCGCGAGCTGTTGGCGCGGCCGATGGCCTGCGAGATGAAATCGCCGGCACGCACCACGTCATCGAGTTCGATGCCGGTGTGCAGGCCCATACCGTGCAGCATGTACAGCACGTCTTCGGTGGCCACGTTGCCGGTGGCGCCTTTCGCGTAGGGGCAGCCACCCAGGCCGGCCACGGACGCGTGGAAGATGGCGATGCCGACCTCCAGACTGGCCAGGATGTTCGACAGCGCCTGGCCGTAGGTGTCGTGGAAATGGCCGGACAGGCGGTCGATCGAAAACTCGGCCGCTGCGGCGCGCATGACTTCCTGCACCCGGATAGGCGTGCCCACACCGATCGTGTCGGCGATGTCGATCTCGTCGCAGCCGAGTTCGCGCAGGCGGCGCACGACGTCCACCACGGCATGCACCGATACCTCGCCCTGATACGGGCAGCCGAGCGCGCACGAGATGCTGCCGCGCAGCCGCACGCCGGCTTCCTTCGCGGCAGCAGCCACCGGTTCGAAGCGGGCGATCGACTCGGCGATCGAGCAGTTGATGTTCTTCTGCGAGAACGCCTCGCTGGCCGCGCCGAAGATCACCACCTCGTCGGCACCGGCGGCCACGGCGCCCTCGAAGCCCTTCATGTTCGGCGTCAACACCGAGTACAGCGTGCCGGGGCGCCGCGTAATGCGGGCCATCACGTCGGCGCCGTCAGCCATCTGCGGCACCCACTTCGGCGAGACGAACGATGCGGCCTCGATGTTGACGAAGCCCGCGTCGGTCAGCCGGTTGATCAGCGCCACCTTGACGTCGGTGGGCACCATCGCCTTTTCGTTCTGCAGCCCGTCGCGCGGGCCGACTTCGACGATCTTTACGTATTGGGGGATTGTCATGGGGGTCTCCAGAGCCTGTTTGTCACGCCAGGCCGATGTGATGCGCTGCCCCTCTCCCGCACAGCGGGGGAGGGGAGCCAAAACAGTTAGAAGCCATTTCAAAACGATTCTGGCGTCGTTGCAGGGCCTTGCGGTACGACTTGTACTGTCTGCGGCCCCGCGTCTAGCCAGAACCGCTTCGCTTCATGTTGAAACAGCGTCTTAGGCCGCTGCCTCCGCCAAGGCGAATGCCAGCAGTTGCGCGCCCTCGCTCACCTGTTCGCCCACGCCGTAGAGCACCTCGCTCACCACGCCATCGGCCGGCGCGGTGATCGTGTGTTCCATCTTCATCGCTTCCATCACCAGCAGCGGCGTGCCGCGCGTGACCTTGCTGCCGGCCTCGACCATCACGGCGATCACCTTGCCCGGCATCGGCGCGGTCAGCTTGCCGCCTTCGCCTTCACTCTCGCTGGCGTGCGCAAGCGGGTCGAGCCACTCCAGCACCGTATGGCGGCCGTCGTGGAAGACGTGGAACGTGTCGCCTTCCACGTGCACCTGGCCGTGCGTGCGGCGCGTGCCAAGGTCGACGCGGATATCGTCGGCATTGAACGTGTACGCGAACGGCGCGGCCTGGTCGGCGTAGATCAGTGTGTTCTTGCTGGTGTCGCTGGCGTTGCCCTTCAGCACGGCCTCGAGCTTGTGGCCGCCGCCGTGGAAGTGCAACGTGCGCACGTCGCGGCCGTTCAGTCGCCAGCCGCCCGCGTGGGTCCACGGCGAGTGGCGGTCCGCCTCGTCGATGCGGCGTGTGCGCGTCTCGCGTTCGAGCAGTGCCGCCATCGCCAGCGCGATCGCTTCGATGCCAGCCGTCTTCTGCGGCGGGAACAGTACTGTCTGGTTGCGTTCGATCAGGCCGGTGTCGAGGTCGGCGGTACGGAAAGCCTCCGATTTCACCAGCCGCTGCAGGAAGGCGACGTTGGTCGACAGCCCCACCACGTGATACCCGGCCAGTGCCTGGGCCATGCGCGCCAGTGCCTGGTCGCGGTCGCGGCCCCAGACGATCAGCTTGGCGATCATCGGGTCGTAGTACGGGCTGATCGTATCGCCTTCGCGCACGCCCGCGTCGATGCGGACCGCAGCCGGCGCGTTGGCATCGCCGCCGCGCATGAACTGCACCGCGGGCGGCGTGCGCAGGAAGCGCAGCGTGCCCGTGGACGGCAGGAACTGCTTGTCTGGGTTCTCGGCGTAGATGCGCGCTTCCAGCGAATGGCCGTGGATGGCCAGTTGCTCCTGTGCCAGCGGCAGCGCCTCGCCGGCCGCGACGCGCAGTTGCCACTCCACCAGATCCTGGCCGGTGATCATCTCGGTGACCGGATGCTCCACCTGCAGGCGCGTGTTCATCTCCATGAAGTAGAACGAGCCGTCCTGGTTGGCGATGAACTCGACGGTGCCCGCACCCACGTAACCCACCGCGCGCGCCGCGGCCACCGCCGCCTCGCCCATCGCGCGGCGGCGTTCCTCGGTCATGCCTGGCGCTGGCGCTTCTTCCAGCACCTTCTGGTGGCGACGTTGCACCGAGCAGTCACGCTCGAACAGGTAGACGCAGTTGCCGTGCGAATCGGCAAAGACCTGGATCTCGATATGGCGCGGCCGGGTCAGGTATTTCTCCACCAGCACCTTGTCGTCGCCAAAGCTGGCCGACGCCTCGCGCTTCACCGAGGCCAGCGCGGCGTCGAAGCCATCACCAGCTTCCACCACGCGCATGCCCTTGCCGCCACCGCCCGCGCTGGCCTTGAGCAGCACCGGGTAGCCGATACGGTCGGCCTCGCGCCGCAGCAGGGCGGCGTCCTGGTCTTCGCCGTGATAGCCGGGCACCAGCGGTACCGCGGCCTTTTCCATCAGTTGCTTGGCGGCGCTCTTGCTGCCCATCGCGTGGATTGCAGAGGCCGGCGGGCCGATGAACACGAGGCCGGCTTCGGCGCAGGCGCGCGCGAAGTCCTCGTTCTCGGACAGGAAGCCGTAGCCAGGGTGGATCGCCTGGGCGCCGGTCTCCTTCGCCATTTCGATGATGTGGTCCGCGCGCAGGTAGCTGTCCCGCGCGGCGGCGCCACCAATATGCACGGCCTCGTCGCAGAAGGCGACGTGTCGCGCGTTGGCGTCGGCGTCGGAGTAGACGGCCACGGTGCGGATGCCGAGGCGGCGGCAGGTGGCCGCCACACGGCAGGCGATCTCGCCACGGTTCGCAATCAGGATCTTCGTGAACATTATTGTTTTCCCCTTACATGCGGAACACGCCGAACTTCATGTCGCCAATCGGGGCGTTGAGGCTGGCGGACAGGCCCAGGCCGAGCACGGTGCGCGTCTGCGCGGGATCGATGACGCCATCGTCCCAGAGCCGCGCGCTGGCGTAGTACGGATGTCCCTGCAGTTCGTACTGGTCGCGGATCGGTGCCTTGAAGGCTTCTTCCTCCTGCGGGCTCCACTGGCCGCCCTTGGTCTCGATGCCATCGCGGCGCACCGTCGCCAGCACACTGGCGGCCTGCTCGCCGCCCATCACGGAGATCCGCGCGTTCGGCCACATCCACAGGAAGCGCGGCGAATACGCGCGTCCGCACATGCCGTAGTTGCCCGCACCGAACGAGCCGCCGATGATCACCGTGAACTTCGGCACTTGTGCCGTGGCCACCGCCGTCACCATCTTGGCGCCATTGCGCGCGATGCCCTCGTTCTCGTACTTGCGGCCGACCATGAAGCCGGTGATGTTCTGCAGGAACACCAGCGGGATCTTGCGCTGGCAGCACAGCTCGATGAAGTGTGAACCCTTCAGCGCCGACTCCGAGAACAGGATGCCGTTGTTGGCGACGATGCCGACCGGGTAGCCCCAGATCCGCGCGAAGCCGCAGACCAGCGTGGTGCCGTAGCGGGCCTTGAATTCGTCGAACTCGGAGCCGTCGACGATGCGGGCGATGACCTCGCGCACGTCGTACGGCTTGCGCGTGTCGGTCGGGATCACGCCGTACAGTTCTTCAGGCGGATACAGCGGCTCGGCCGGGTCGTGCAGGCGGATCTGATCCGGCTTGCGGCGGTTCAGGTGCTGCACGATATTGCGCGCCAGCGAGAGCGCGTGATGATCGTTCTGCGCGAAGTAGTCCGCCACGCCCGAGAGGCGGGTATGCACGTCGGCGCCGCCCAGGTCCTCGGCGGTCACTTCCTCGCCGGTGGCTGCCTTCACCAGCGGCGGGCCGCCCAGGAAGATCGTGCCCTGGTTCTTGACGATGATCGACTCGTCGCTCATCGCCGGCACATACGCGCCGCCGGCCGTGCACGAGCCCATCACCACGGCGATCTGCGGAATGCCTTGCGCCGACAGGTTGGCCTGGTTGTAGAAGATGCGGCCGAAGTGGTCGCGGTCGGGGAACACCTCGTCCTGGTTCGGCAGGTTCGCGCCGCCGGAATCCACCAGGTAGATGCATGGCAGGTTGTTCTGCTCGGCGATCTCTTGCGCACGCACGTGTTTCTTGACCGTCATCGGGTAGTACGTGCCGCCCTTGACCGTGGCGTCGTTGCAGACGATCACGCATTCCTGGCCGGCCACGCGACCGATGCCGGTGATGATGCCCGCGCCGGGCGCCGCATCGTCGTACATGCCGTACGCGGCCAGTTGCGACAGTTCCAGGAACGGCGTGCCCGGGTCGAGCAGTTGCTGCACCCGGTCGCGCGGCAGCAGCTTGCCGCGCGACAGGTGCTTGTCGCGCGCGGCCTCGCCACCGCCTTCGGCCAGCTTCGTGATCTTCTGCCGGAGATCGGCCACGAGCGCCTGCATCGTCTCCGCATTGGCCTTGAACGACTCCGAGCGGGCGTTGAGTTTGGTTTCTATGGTTGGCATGGCTTCACTTGGCCTTGGGGCTGATTCCGAGTTCCTGGGTCATCTGGTCCCGCATGACGAACTTCTGCACCTTGCCGGTGATCGTCATGGGCATCTCGTCTACAAAGCGAATGTAACGGGGGATCTTGTAGTGGGCAATCTGGTCGCGGCAGTAATTCCGGATTTCCTCGTCGGTGGCGCTCTGGCCCGGCTTCAGGACGATCCAGGCGCAGACTTCCTCGCCGTACTTCTCGTCGGGCACGCCGAAGACCTGCACGGACTGGACTTTCGGGTGCCGGAACAGGAATTCCTCGATCTCGCGCGGGTAGACGTTCTCGCCGCCGCGGATCAGCATGTCCTTCACGCGGCCGACGATGTTGCAGTAGCCCTCCTCGTCGATCGTGGCCAGGTCGCCGGTGTGCATCCAGCCGTCGCGGATTGCCTCGCGCGTGCGTTCCTCGTCGTCCCAGTAGCCAAGCATCACCGAGTAGCCGCGCGTGCAGAGTTCACCGGTGGCGCCGATGGGCAGCGTCTGGCCATCCACGTCGACCACCTTGCATTCCAGGTGAGGCTGCACGCGGCCGACCGTCGACACCCGCTTGTCGATCGGATCGTCGGTGGCGCTCTGGAACGACACCGGGCTGGTTTCGGTCATGCCATAGGCGATGGTGATCTCGGCCAGGTGCATGTCCGCCATGACGCGCTTCATGACTTCCACCGGGCAGGGCGCGCCGGCCATGATGCCGGTGCGCAGGCTGGAAAAGTCGTACTTCGAGAAGTCGGGGTCGTCGAGTTGCGCGATGAACATGGTCGGCACGCCATGCAGGGCCGTGCAGCGTTCCTCGCTGACGGCGGCCATCGTGGCGCCCGGGTGGAATGCCTCGCCCGGGAACACCATGCTGGCCCCGGTGGACACGCAGGCCAGCACGCCCAGCACCATGCCGAAGCAGTGGTAGAACGGCACCGGGATGCAGAGCTTGTCCTGTTCGGAAAAGCGCATCGCGCCCGCGATCGAGCGGCCGTTGTTGACGATGTTGCGGTGCGTGAGCGTGGCGCCCTTGGGCGCGCCCGTGGTGCCGCTGGTGAACTGGATATTGATGGGGTCGCGCGCGTCGAGTCCGGCGGTGATCTCGTCGAGCGCCGTCTTTGGCACGTTCGCGCCGCGCACCAGCAATTCGCGGAAGGTCAGCATGCCGGGCGTCGGCACGTCTTCCATGCGGATAACCCAGCGCAGCAGCGGCAGCCGGGCGGCGTTCAGCGCGCCCGGTTCGGCTTTGGCCAGCTCGGGGGCCAGTGTTGCGAGCATGTCCAGGTAGCGCGAGGTCTTGAATGCTTCCGGCGCGATGATCGCCTTGCAGCCGACCTTGTTCAGCGCGTATTCGAGTTCCGCAAGGCGGTACGCCGGGTTGATGTTGACCATGACCAGGCCAACCCGGGCCGTTGCAAACTGCGTCAGCAGCCACTCGAAGCGGTTAGGGGACCAGATGCCGACCCGGTCGCCCTTGCGCAGGCCCAGCGCGTGGAGGCCGGCGGCCATCCTGTCCACTTCGGCGCTGAATTCATTCCAGGTCCAGCGGATGTTCTGCTCCCGGAATACCACCGCTGGCCGGCTGCCGTGGAGCGCGGCAGTGTTCGCCAGCAGCGCAGGCACCGTCAGTTCGCTGAGTGGTGGGGTGTCGGCCCCTTTCACGTAAGACAGCCCCCCAATGGGCAGGGAGGTTCCCGGTTGCATCGCCATACCTGTCTCCTGTCGCGGCCGGATCGCCGTGAATTGAGTAATACTCAATCTCAGGAAATCAAGCCTATTGAGCGTTATATTAGGAATACGATGCGGAGACTGTATACTCTGCTGAGTCAAAGGGCAAACGAAATTTGAGTGGTATTCAACTTTCGGGCGAACGCGGTCGGACAGGCGTGCCGAGCGCCGCTCGCGCCCTATAATTCCGGGCCATCACCGTTCAGGTTACGCAACAGGGACCGCAAATGCAGCAGATCGTGAATCAGCGTCGTATCCCGGCAGGCGCCAAGGCGGAGCAGCGTATTCGCGACATCCTGCGCGTGGGCCGCGAAGTGTTCTCGGCGCTTGGCTACGAGCGGGCGACCACGACCGAGATCGCGCAGCGCCTGGGGATTTCCGAGGGCACGATCTTCACGTACTTCCACAGCAAGCGGGACCTGTGTGTCCGCGTGATCCAGGACTGGTACGACGAGATCATCGCGGCGATGGAGGGCGGCATGCCGCGCGAGGGCACCGCCCGGGCGCAACTGGAGTTCTTTATCGGCACGCACCTGCGGCTGTTCCTGATCCATGGCACCGGCCTGTGCGCGCTGGTGCTGTCGGAAGGGCGCGCCAAGGGGCAGGGGCTCGACGAGGTGTTCGTGCCGTTGCAACGGCGCTACACGGCGCCGCTGATGGCGCTGCTGGCTGCCGCGCAGGCGGGTGGGGAGATCCGGGCCGACATGCCGTTGCGGCTGATGCGTTCGGCCATCCTGGGCCCGATGGAGCACATTCTCTGGGATGCCATCGTGAGCGGCCGCCCGGTCGACATTGACCGCACCACGCAAGACATGATCGCCCTGCTGTGGCCCGCGCTGCAGCCGCAGAACCTGCATGCCGCCGCGCTGGGGCAGTTCTATGGCGAGGTCAGCGCGGCGCTGGCGCGGGTGCAGGCGGCGGGCGGGGCGGCGGGCTCCGCTGAAGGCCCCGCCGAGGGTTCCGAAGCCTCTTGACGCCGCATCGCCGGTATCCCCGGCTACCTGTAATCGGGGATGCCACATACGGCCCGTTTCTGGCAGGCTGGCATGACCTCGTCCGGAATCGTCCGGGCGTTCGCCAAGCCCGGCGGTAGTACGGCTACACTCAGGCCGCCCCCCACCACTGTCACCCCATGATCCAACCCTTGCCCGACACGGCTGAATCGGTATTGCCAGCGCCCCTGCTGGTCGTTGAAGACGAGCCGCCGATGCAGTCCAGGCTACGCACGATCCTGGCCGCACTGGGTTATAGCGACGACGCCATATGGTTTGCCGGCAGCCTCGAGGCTGCCAACACGTTGCTGGCCACGCAGCCGTTCGCCATGGCGCTGGTTGACGTGGGGTTGCCCGACGGCAACGGTATCGACCTCATTCGGGTGATGCACGAGCAAGACCCGGCCTTGCCAATTTTGGTAATCTCCACGTGGAATACGGAACGGGTCATCGTAAGCGCGCTGCAGGCCGGTGCCACCGGCTACCTGCTCAAGGAGCGCGACGACGTCGAGATCATCCTGTCGATTCGCAGCGCGCTGCGGGGTGGTGCGCCGATCGACCCCTTCGTGGCCAGGCGCATTCTCGATCTGGCTGGCAAGATGGCGCCGCTGGCTGGCGGCGCGGAAGTCCAGGCCGAGCCAATGGTCGGTGCGTCGCCACTGAGCGCGCGAGAAATAGAAATCCTCTCGCTGGTAAGCAAGGGTCTGACCAATCGGGAAATTGCGGAGGTGCTGTCCTTATCAAAGTTGACGGTCGAATGCCATATCAGAAACACATACAAGAAACTGGCAGTTCACTCCCGCACCCAGGCCGTCTTCGAGGCGCGTGCCTCTGGCTTATTGCGCTGATCTGCGGCGTCGTGCTGCTTGCCGGCGCAGCCAGCGCCCGGGCGCAATCGGAGGCCGTCACCTTTACCCGAATCGAAGCCGCACAGTCGACCTGGCAGGACGATGGCCCGCCCGCCACGGGCTGGGTGCCCGTGTCGTTGCCGGACATCTGGTCCACGCGCTGGCCCGGCTTCGACGGTGTGGTCTGGTATCGCCTGAGCTGGCAGGGCTCTGACCCGCGCCAGCCCGTGGCGCTGCTGCTCGACTACCTGAACATGGCCGGCGCGGTCTATCTCAATGGCAGCCTGTTGATGCGCGACACGAGCCTGGTCGAACCGCTCACGCGTGCCTGGAATACCCCGCGCTACCAGTTGCTGCCTGCCGCGCTGCTGCGAGAGGGCGCCAACACGCTGCTGGTTCGCGTCTCGGGGTTGTCGGCCTACCAGCCTGGCCTCGGGCCCGTATCGATCGCCGCCCCTGAACACCTGCGGCCCGCATACGATCGCGCGTACTGGCTGCGGCACGATCTGCAACTGATCAGCCTTGCCGTCACCGTCGCGCTTGGCTGCCTCTTCTTTTCGCTCTGGGTGATGCGTCGGCAGGAAGCGGCTTACGGATGGTTCAGCCTGATGTCGCTGGCCTGGTGGTGCGTGGCGCTGAACCAGGTGGCGACTACCACCTGGCCGTTCGCGAGTACCGACGCCTGGGAGCGTGCGAACACCGTCGCGCTGCTGGTCTACAGCGTCGCGTACATGTTATCCATGGCGCGGTTCTGCGAGCGGCGTCTGCCGCGTGTCGAGGGCGGACTCTGGCTGCTTGCCGCGGTGGGAGCGGCGGCGGTGATCTGGGCGCCGACCGAATCCCTGTCCACGGTGCGCAATGTGCTCACGCTGTGGGCAGCGTGCGTCTTCTTCGCGACGTGCATCGTGTTCCTGGGCTTCGCCTGGCGTCATGGCCGCACCGATCATCGCATCCTGTCGGTTTGCATCGCCATCTTCCTCGTCGCGGCGGTGCACGACCTGCTGTCCTTTCTCGGCATCCTGACGGACAACGCCTACTACGCGGCGCTGACTTCGCAGGTCCAGATGATCGCTATGGCGCTGGTGCTGGCATGGCGCTTCGTGGCCAACCTGCGTCGGATCGAACGGTTCAACGACGAGTTGCACGGCAAGGTTTCCGAAGCCAAGGCCGAACTCGTCGTCAACCTGGGGCGCCAACGCGAGTACGAGGTTGCCAACGCGCGGCTCAACGAGAGGCTCAATCTGGCGCACGACCTGCACGACGGGCTCGGCGGCACACTCGTCAGCGGCATCGCCACGCTGGAGCGCAGCCCGCATGACATCCCGCCCGGGCAGGTGCTGTCGATGCTCCGGGCGTTGCGCGATGACCTGCGCATCATCGTCGATACGACCGCCAGCCAGCAGTTCGGCGAGCCGGCGCTGGCGGGGCAGATCGTGCCGCTGCGCCACCGCCTTAGCCGGTTGCTGGAGAGCCATGACATCGCGTGTCATTGGCAGCTCGATGGCCTTGAGCAATGCCATCTGCCGAATTCGCGGATTCTCGATGTCATGCGGACCTTGCAGGAAGCACTGACCAACGTGATGAAGCACAGCAAGGCCAGCCGCGCGGACGTCGCGGTACGCGTCGGCACGCGCGGGCTGGAGCTGTTGGTCAGCGATAACGGCGTTGGCTTCGATCCGGCCGCCGCCGGGCGGCACGCCGGTGCGGGCATGCGCAGCATGCGGGCGCGTACCGAGCGCCTTGGCGGCACGTTCAGCGTGCGATCAACGGGAGAGGGGACCGTGCTGGCCGTTCATATCCCGCTCGATGCTGGTGGCACTGGCCTACCACTTGACCTGCAACCCGGCGGAGCCAAGGATCGAGTTTCTGACCTTGGCATTGCCGCCGGCGGCCCAGATCCTGCCGACCTCGCCGTACAGGCTGAAGCGCCGGTTCAGGGCCGCGGTTAGGCCCGCGGCCACCTCGATGCTCGTGCCGCCGGTCGCTGCCACGATGTCGGTGGTGGCGGCCGGGTTTGTGAAGCGGGCGACGTCGCTACCGTTCGATGCCATGTAGAGGTTGACGCGGCCATATGGCCGCAACGCGGCGGAGCCTGCCTCCATTTCACCCTTCACCCGCGCGCCGACGCGCGCGAGCCAGCTGCTGTTCACGTCGGTCTGGACCATTGCTCCGGGGATCTGCGCGTTGTCGAGGTGAATGCGTTGGTGAATCACCTGCAACTGGGGTTCGATGCTCCAGGCGCTGCCGCCAAGTGGAAAGGCGCGTCCCAGTTCCAGCGATGCCAGCAGGCTGTCCCCCTTGGTCTCGACCCCGGAGCTGGACGCTGGCGTCACCGTGTAGCGGTGACGGCCCAACTGCAGCACCGCGTCGGCGTAGATGCCGCTGTCCCCGGCATACGTGCCGTAGAAGCCCAGATACTGGTTGTGCAGATCGTTGCGGCCGGCGCCAGCATTGTCGATGCCGCCGATGAAGCCATTGACGCTTACGTTGCCATCCAGCTGGCCGACGTAGAGGCCAGCGCGCCAGTCCTGCGTGGCCAGCAAATCCGTGCCGGCCTGGAAGCCGGTCAACCGGCCCTTGCTCTTGGGCGCCACCGTGCCGTCCTGGCTGACGTCGACATCGGTGGTCAGCACGCGGGCCCATGCCCGGCGATCGCGACCGGCAGGGGTGCCCGATGGGGTGCCGGATAGGGTGCCCGATGTGGCGGACCTCGGGTCGTCATCGCCCACGCGCTGGTGCAGGTTGCCGATCATGGCAAGGTTGCTCTGGCGCAGTTGACTCGGCAGCGCCGCGTACAACGCGGCTTCGGCACGGTAGGTCGTGACGGGCGGGTCCGCAGGTTCGGTGGTCGGGGTGGTTTCGGTGGTCTCGCCATTGGAGCGCAGATACCAGTTCTCGCCCGATCCCTTGGCGTCGGCAGCGTACAGGCGGTACTGGTAGGCGCCGGCATCTACATGGCCACCTGCGAGCACGAACGCGCTCTTGCTGGTCTGCGCCGTGGTGCTGGCGCCATTGACGGCGCTGATCACCTCGATGCCGTTGCCCGCGGTCAGCGCGCCAAGCCCATTCAGGTTGGAGATCTGCAGCGTGGTCTGACCGCTGGCGACGGCGGCGGGGCCGCTGAGGATCAGCCGGTCACTCACGCCGGTGCTGTCGCCGAGCGCAGTGCCCATGCGCAGCGTGCCGTTGTTGCCCGTGTAGGGGCCCGTCACCGTCAAGGTCGCGCCGGGTGTCGTGCCCATCAGCGAGACCACGCCCCCGTTGTTCAGTCCCGCGACGCTCTGGCTGAAACCGGCGAGATCCAGCGTGGCGCCGCTGGCCACCGTGTGAACGGATGCCGCGCTGAAGGTGTTGGCCGCTCCCGCCCGCAGCGTGCCGGCCGCAACGTTGGTGGCCCCGGTGTAGTCGTTGGCGCCGGCAAGCGTCAAGGCGCCACTGCCGTTCTTGGTGAGAAAGCCCGAACCACTGATGGCCCCGGCGAGCGTGGCATTGAAGGCGCCAGTGTCGATCACAGGATCGTTGCTGCCCGTCAGGCGGATCGCATTGGCGATGCGCAGCCCATCGGTGGCAATGCCGAGCGTGGTGCCGTCATCCATCGAGAGTGTGCCGGTCCCCAGCGCGCCGTTGCTGCCAAGGTCGATGCGTCCTTGCTTGAGCGCGGTGCCGCCACTGAAGCTGTTGTCGCCGCCAAGCGTCAGCGTGCCGCTGCCGGTCTTGAGCAAGCCGCCCGTGCCCGAGATCGCGCCCGACAAGGTGCCGCTGCTGTTGTCACCGCCCGTTGCCAGCGTTCTGGCGCCCAGCTTGATCTGGCCAGCGCCGCTCAGGCTGCCGAAGCTGGCCTGCGCGGCGGTGATGCCGGAGATGTCGAGGATGCCCGCCGCATCGACTTGCACACCGCTGGAGTTGGCGATACTGCCCGCGCCGGACAGGGCAAGCGTGCCGCCGGCGACCTGTGTCGCGCCGGTGTAGGTGTTGACGCCAGTCAGGGTCAAGGTGCCGGTGCCTTGCTGGACGAGATTCCCGGTGCCGCTGATGACGTCGGCATAGCCGATGCTGTCGGTCCGGTTGAACATCAGTGTGCCGCTGTTGACCACGTTGCCGCCAATGCTGCCGGTGGTGGTGCCGTTGCCGATGCGCAGTGTGCCGCTGCCGATTTGCGTGGTGGCGGCCTGCACGTCCCCCAGCGCGAAGATCCACTGGCCGGTGCTTGTACTGAGCGCGAGTTGTCCGCTGGCCGTCACTGGCCCGTACAGCGCGATGCTGTCGCGGGCAGAGATCGTGATATTGCTGCCGCTCAACGCGGCATTGGCTAGCAACGTGCCGCCGTTGGCCGCGAGTTGCAGATTGCTCGTGCCGGTGTTGATTGCCGATACCGGTAGCGTCAACGCCCCGCCAGCGGTCAGGCTGACCGCGCCGTTCGTGCTGTTGTTTAGCGCCGAGACGCGCAGATCGCCAGCCGCGCGCAATGCCACGCTGGACCCCGTTGCAGCGATCGGGCCCTGAAAGCTGTTGCTCGCGTCGGTCAACGTGATGGCGCCAGTGCCGGCGCTGATGGTGGTGCTACCGGCAACGCTGAGCGCTCCGCTTTGGGTGATGGCATTGTCGTTGGTGGATGCCGACAGGTAGCCACGCACCGTGCCGGTGCCAAGGTTCATTGGACCCAGGCTCGTGGCAAGCAATGTATCCGTATTGACGTTACCGAAGGTCAGGGCCGAGGCGCTGCTGATTATCGTGGCGCCACCGGTCAGGTTCACGGTGCCACCAAACCAGTTTCCCATGTTGGTTAGCGAGATAGCGCCCGTGCCGGCATTGAAGGTGCTGTTGCCCGCAATGGTGAGCGCACCGTTTTGCATGATGAAGCCGCGGTTGCTCGTTGCCGACAGGCTGCCGTTCACGGCGGTGGTGCCGAAGACCAACGCACCCGTGCTTGTGGCGGTCAATGTGCCGGCGTTGACGGTGCCCAAGTTCAGTCCCGCGGCACTGGTGATCTGCGTGGTGCCACCGGTCAGGTTTACCGCGCCACCGAACGAATTGCTGGCGTTGGTCAGCGTAATGGCGTTCGTGCCTGCGTTGATCGTGGTATCGCCACCGATCGACAACGGGCCGGATTGTCCAAGCGAACGGGTCGTGGTCAACGCGAAGTCGCTGCCCGTGCTGATCGGCCCGAGCGCGGCGATGCTGTTGCTGCTCTGGTCGAGCTTCATGCTGCCGACGGCGCTGCCTGTCAGGGTTCCCGCTGTCAGGCTGCCCCAGGTCTGGAGGACGTCCCCCAACGATTGCAGGCTGATCTGGCCTGTCCCGGCGGTCAGCGTGCCACCGAGCTGGACACTACCACCCGAGATGGCAATCGAGCCGCCCGTCGTCGTGCCCGACGCGTCGATGTTGCCCCCCAGGATCACGGCGGCGTCTGACGTGATCTGAACCTGCCCAGCTTGGGACTGGCCACCCTGCGAGACGTCGATGCTGCCGTTGTTGACTACGGCGCCCCCTATTGCGCTGAGGCTGACGTTTCCACCATTCGCGATGATGACGCCGCTGTTGTTGACTAGCGTGCCGTACAACCCCGGCTGGGCTGCTGCCGCCATGATGATCGTGCCGCCGGTTGCCTGGAGGGTTCCGGTATTGACGACCGCGGTGCCGCCCTGCGCGGTGCTCAGTGCGCCGGCAATGGCAACATTCATCAGACCCTTGTCGTCGAACGTCATCGTTGCGTGGTCCGCGGCCACCAGGCTGATTCGCCCGCCATTGGCCGTCAGCACGCCATTGTTCGACACGCCGGCGCCGACGAGTGCCGCGGAGTTGCCAATGAACGTTGCACCGCCAGCAAACGCTACGGTGCCGCGCATGGCCGCTGCATCAAGGCTGTAGCTGCCTCCCGTCGTGGCAGGGGCGGAAACACCGAGCGAGGTGGCGAGAAGTCCGCCGGCTGATGTCGTGCCACCGAAAACCAGGCCGTTTGCATTGGCAAGGATCGTCTGCCCGGCTGCCGACACGGTTCCGTAGATCTGGCTGGCCGTAGTGCCAGAAATGTTGTTGAGGGTGACGGCGCTCGCACCCGTATTCGGCGTGAAATTGACCGTACTGTTCGAAGCGACATCGAAAGAGGACCAGTTGATCGTGCCCGATGACGAATATTGATTGACCGTCGTGGTGGTCCCTGTCGAGTTGACAGTCCCGCTCCCGCTGATCCAGACCGAGCCGGTTGGCAGCGTTCCGGCAATCGGTGTGGCAGCCATCGCAATGGCGGGGAGCAGGCCCGCGGAAAGCGCCGACAGTGCCGGCAAGCCGACGCTCCAGCCGGCACGCCGCCGGGAAGCCGTTGGGGCGATGGTTGCGGTGCCCGTGCCTCCCGAGCCCTGGCTTCCGGCCGTTTCCGGCGCCACCTTCAATGCGCACAGCGTGCGATTCCAGACAAGTCGATAGATGTGGTTCAAGGTGCGGCCTCCCCGGTGGCTGCGAATGCCCCAGAGGGCGGCAAAGCCTCGAAGTTACAAATTGCAACAACTACAGGGAATCCCAAGAACTAGGGAATTCGGGGTGGGAGGACCAGATTTTTGTGTGATCTATGGGGCGCATTCATCGGCTGGGACTGTTTCCCTCGGCGCATTCTTGTGATCTGTACGGGAAAACCCCCATTCAGCCCGCGTCTTGAAAACGAAATACCCCGTCCCTATAATTAGCACTCGCTGGGGGAGAGTGCTAACAGTCGCCCCCGCGGTACCCGAAACCCGATGGTCGTCGCTATCAGACGACCATTTTGTGATTTAACACTCACTTTTGTATCTAGGAGTCCGTATGAACCTGCGTCCTCTGCACGACCGCGTGATCGTGAAGCGTCTGGACAATGAAACCAAGACCGCATCCGGCATCGTGATTCCCGACAATGCTGCCGAGAAGCCCGATCAAGGCGAAGTGCTGGCGATTGGCCCTGGCAAGAAGGATGACAAGGGCAACAACATCGCCCTCGACGTCAAGGTGGGTGACCGCGTGCTGTTCGGCAAGTACGCCGGCCAGGGCGTGAAGGTGGATGGCCAGGAACTGCTGGTCATGCGCGAAGAAGACATCATGGCTGTCGTCAACAAGTAATCGACGCCCACAAGCCACCCAATTCCCGATCGTCCCCCTGACAATCCAGCGGGACGCATCCATCCAGATTCGGAGATTCAGAACATGGCAGCAAAAGACGTAGTGTTCGGCGACGCCGCCCGTGCCAAGATGGTCGAAGGCGTGAACATCCTCGCCAACGCAGTGAAGGTGACCCTGGGCCCGAAGGGCCGCAACGTGGTGCTGGAGCGCAGCTTCGGCGGCCCGACCGTGACCAAGGACGGCGTGTCCGTGGCCAAGGAAATCGAACTGAAGGACAAGCTGCAGAACATGGGCGCGCAGATGGTCAAGGAAGTGGCTTCCAAGACCAGCGACAACGCCGGTGACGGTACCACCACCGCAACCGTGCTGGCCCAGTCGATCGTGCGCGAAGGCATGAAGTTCGTTGCCGCCGGCATGAACCCGATGGACCTGAAGCGCGGCATCGACAAGGCCGTTGGCGCCGCCGTCGAAGAGCTGAAGAAGCTGAGCAAGCCGACGACCACCAGCAAGGAAATCGCCCAGGTTGGCGCGATCTCGGCCAACAGCGACGCCTCGATCGGCGAGCGCATTGCCGAAGCCATGGACAAGGTTGGCAAGGAAGGCGTGATCACCGTCGAAGACGGCAAGTCGCTGGCCGACGAGCTGGAAGTCGTGGAAGGTATGCAGTTCGACCGTGGCTACCTGTCGCCGTACTTCATCAACAACCCGGAAAAGCAGGTTGTTCAACTGGACAGCCCGTTCGTTCTGCTGTTCGACAAGAAGGTCTCGAACATCCGTGACCTGCTGCCGGTGCTGGAGCAAGTGGCCAAGGCTGGCCGCCCGCTGCTGATCATCGCTGAAGACGTGGAAGGCGAAGCCCTGGCCACGCTGGTGGTGAACAACATCCGTGGCATCCTGAAGACCGCCGCCGTGAAGGCTCCGGGCTTCGGCGACCGCCGCAAGGCCATGCTGGAAGACATCGCCATCCTGACCGGCGGTACCGTGATCGCCGAGGAAATCGGTCTGACGCTGGAAAAGGCCACGCTGCAGGACCTGGGCCAGGCCAAGCGCATCGAGATCGGCAAGGAAAACACCATCATCATCGACGGCGCCGGCGACGCATCGGCGATCGAAGGCCGCGTGAAGCAAATCCGCGCCCAGATCGAAGAGGCGACCTCGGACTACGACCGTGAGAAGCTGCAAGAGCGCGTGGCCAAGCTGGCCGGCGGTGTTGCCGTGATCAAGGTTGGTGCAGCCACCGAAGTCGAAATGAAGGAAAAGAAGGCACGCGTGGAAGATGCACTGCACGCTACCCGTGCTGCCGTGGAAGAAGGCATCGTCCCGGGCGGTGGTGTGGCCCTGCTGCGTGCTCGTGCTGCGATCGCTGGCCTGCACGGCGAGAACCCCGACCAGAACGCCGGTATCAAGATCGTGCTGCGCGCCATGGAAGAGCCGCTGCGCCAGATCGTGCTGAACGCTGGTGAAGAAGCTTCGGTCGTGGTGGCCAAGGTTATCGAAGGCAAGGGTAACTACGGTTACAACGCGGCTTCGGGCGAGTACGGCGACCTGGTGGAAATGGGCGTGCTGGATCCGACCAAGGTGACCCGCACCGCGCTGCAGAACGCCGCTTCGGTGGCTTCGCTGATGCTGACGACCGACTGCGCAGTGGCCGAATCGCCGAAGGAAGAGTCGGCTCCGGCAATGCCGGGCGGCATGGGCGGCATGGGCGGCATGGAAGGCATGATGTAATTCATGCCGGACTGCTGAGCCAATCAGCCTGTCTGAGAAAAACCCCCGAGAGCGCGAGCCCTCGGGGGTTTTTCATTGGCCGTTCAGATCGCGGACAACGCCTTTCCAAGCGCGTCCGCAGCGGCGGTCAGCCTATCCAGAATGCGCTCGGGGCTGCAAATCACCTCGGGCAGCAGTTTGGCCAGTTGTTCGGCAATGTCGTTGGTGCTGCCGCCGGCGCGTTCGGTGCTTTAGTAGTGTGCGGCGGCATGTGCCGCTGAGATCCCTGGCAGCGCTCAGGGGGGATTGGTGGTTAGTCATGATCGTGCACCGACCTCAGCAGCTTGAGCCGTGTCTTGCCGTCCGGCATGAAATGCGTGCCGAATCGCACCAGTCCAGATTGATGCAAGTGACAGGTCATCGTGAAGCTCAACAGCATGCCCGGTTCGGGCTCCTCGATCTCGAGGTCGAGGGCCTTCAATCTCGGCTCGTAGCGCAGGAGCGTCGTCTCGATTTCCCGCTTGAGCGTGTGCGCCGAGGCAGGCAGGTGGCGGTAGATGCGGGACAGATCTCCCAGTCCGTAGTCAGGCAGATGCGCAAGGCCACCGCGCCGACTGTTAAGGATGCGCTGGATGTTGTCCTGGACCGACAGGAAGGTCTGGGTCGAGGCATCTAACTCGTCAACGGCAACGCCATTCGCAAAGAACCCGGTAACCGCTTCGAAGAGACCTGGCCCGCCGCGCGTCACGCGTGTTCCTCTGTGGTGGTTGCCGCATCATCGAAGTCCAGCCCAATGCCGTCGTCCTCAGAGAACGAAAGGCGGATAGATGCAGGTGCCCGCTTGCTGGTCATGCGTACCAGTAACTCACGCGACAGCACGGGCAAGATCTGCTGGTCGAGCAGGTTGTCGATATTGCGTGCGCCGGAATCGGGCAACAGACAGGCGCGCACCAGTTCGGCCACCAGGGCGTCGTCACAGCACAGCGGCACGCCGAACCGGCGTTCGATGCGCTCGGCCACCTTGGCTAGCTTCATCCGTACGATCGTGGCCATGGCCTCGGCGGCGAGCGGCCGGTACACAATGGTCTGGAAGCGCGCCAGCAGCGCGGGCTGGAAGCGGTCGATCAGGAGCGGCCGGATGGTCTCCATCAGCGCGCTGGCGGGGATTTCCCCGCCAGCCTCCGTTGCGGCGTCGGTGGCCGCCAGGATTTGCTCGCTGCCGAGATTCGACGTCATCAGGATGACGGTGTTGCGGAAATCAATGACCCGGCCTTCGCCATCGCGCATGAAGCCGCGATCGAAGACCTGGTAGAACAGGTTGACCACGTCCCGATGGGCTTTCTCCACCTCGTCCAGGAGGACCACGCTGTAGGGTCGCTGACGGACAGCCTGAGTCAGGATGCCGCCCTCGCCATAGCCGACATAGCCCGGCGGCGACCCCTTCAATTGCGATACGGTGTGGGCTTCCTGATACTCCGACAGGTTGATCGTGATGAGCGAGCGTTCACCGCCGAACATGAGATCGGCCAGTGCCCGCGCCGTTTCGGTCTTGCCGACCCCAGAAGGCCCCACGAGGAGAAAGACGCCCAGCGGTGCCTCCTCGGACTTCAAGCCCGCCTTGGCGGCGCGCAGGCTCTTGCCGAGCGCGGCAAGAGCCTCGTCCTGCCCAACCACGACCCGTCCGAGGCGTGCCTCCAGTTCCAGCAGGGTGGCCAGTTCATTCGACAACAGGTTGTCAACCGGCACGCCGGTCCAGTCGGCGATTACCTGTGCTACGACAGTCTCAGCAACTTCTGCATGTAGAAGTGTCGCCTGACCGTGCGCGGCCAGGACCTGGTGGGCGGCCTGAATGGAGGACGCGAGATCGTGGCGCTCGGAAGCGTCGGTCGCGGCCTGCCATTGGGCACGCAGCACCATCAGCTTGTCGGCAGCGTCTTTCTGCTTCGCAAATTCGGACTCGAGCTGTCCGAGTTCGATGGCAAGCTCGCGTAGGCGCGTCTTGATGGCCGACAGACGATTGCGCTTGTCCTCGCCGGTGGCCCCCTGATCCTGCTGCAGCGCCGAGGACTCGACCCCCAGCGCTGCGCGTTCGGCTTCAAGAGTGCAGATCGCCACGGGCCTGGCCTCCTGGCTCATGCGCACCCGCGCAGCCGCCGTGTCGATCAGGTCAACCGCTTTGTCGGGGAGCTGGCGCCCAATCAGATAGCGACGTGAAAGACGGACGGCGGCTGCGACGGCGGCATCGGTGATATGGACGTTGTGGTGCTGCGCGTACCGATCCTTGAGCCCGCGCAACATCAGGCAGGCGTTCTCATCATCGGGCTCATCGACCTTGACCATCTGGAAGCGGCGCTCCAGCGCCGCGTCGCGCTCGAAGTACTGCTTATATTCGGACCAGGTGGTCGCCGCGATCGTGCGTAATTCGCCCCGCGCCAGTGCAGGCTTGAGCAGGTTGGCGGCATCGGCGCCTCCGGCCGTATTGCCGGCGCCAATCAGGGTGTGCGCCTCGTCGATGAAAAGCAGAATGGGCGTCGGCGACTGCTGGACGGCCTCAATGACATTCTTGAGGCGCTGCTCGAACTCGCCCTTGACGCCCGCACCGGCTTGCAGGAGGCCCATATCCAAGGTGAGTACGGTCACGTCCCGGATGGCTGCGGGCACGTCCTCTTCGGCGATCTTGAGCGCCAGCCCTTCGACGAGCGCAGTTTTGCCCACCCCCGGTTCGCCGACCAGAATCGGATTGTTCTTGCGGCGCCGGGCGAGGATATCGACCATCTGCCGGATCTCGAAGTCGCGGCCAAACACGGGGTCGATCTTGCCATCGCGCGCCTTCTGCGTGACGTCCGTGGTGAAACGAGAGAGGGCTGAATTGTCGGGCTGGTCGGCAGGGCGCCTTGTAGCGATGCTCGGCGGTCCCTGGCTCGGCGTGACCGGCGATGTTGCCTCGACAGATATCTTGTCCAGTTCAGGCATCAGCCGCTCAATCTGCGCGGCAGACACGCTCAGCAGCGGCCAGGCATCCGGGGCGCGCAACAGGTGCGGCGTCTCCGCCAGCGCCGCCAGCAAGTGGGCCGAACGAATCGATCTGTCTATGCCCGGGGCCGTGGATTCGAGCGAGGCACGCATCCACGCGGCCTCCAGCCACTGGCCCAGGCGCTGCGATAGCCCCGGCTTGCCCCGGAGGTCATGCGGCAGGTGGTCGACCGCAGCCAACAGTCCGTTCCAGATCCCATCGGCATCCAGTTCGTGGCGACGCAGGATGGCAAGCAGGTCGCCTTCGCCTTGCTCCAGCAGTTTGATCAGCCAGTGCTCCACCTCGATGTCACGGTGCGCGCGGGTTTCGCAAAGACTGGCTGCATTCGCCAGAGCACGGGCGCAGTGGTCGTTCAGGCGTCGCAGAAAGGGAGAGTAGTCGCGGGTGGTCATGGTGGCGTATCGCTGCGGTGGCGCTTACGAGCGCTCGTTCCAGCTGTCGGCGTGGATGATGTTGCCGTCCTTGTACGACCAGGTGATCTTCTCGTAGCGCAGCTCGACGTCTTCGAGGTGATTGTGCTTCTCGAAAACCGGGTTCTTGATGTCCAGCATCTTAGGCGTGACGCCAACCACCTTCACGTTCTCCAGTTTGGTGTTGAAGTACTCCTTTTCCTTGCCGGCGTCGTCAATCCTGTACCACTTGATCTCGATCGACTTGAGCGTCTGGCCGCTGGTGACCGCCTTGTACAGATACGGGGTCGAAGCGTCAGTTTCCTTGGTGAACAGGATCGGCATGTGCACGCGTGTGCCAGTCAGCTTGCCGGTGTTGGCGTCGGTCGGGATGCTGACCGAGTGATTGAATGCCACGACTTCGACGCTGCCCTCACGCTCCGAGACAGTGACCGAGCCCTTGATGTCGGCGCCACCGTCGTCCTTGATCCACATATATGCGGGAATTGCCATTTTTCTTGCTCCTTCTACTGCAATGAACAGGCCGGATGGCCCAGGGATTCCCGGTTGTCGTGATGTTCGTCGCGACAATCGGGGATTAGCGTGATCTCGACACGGCGGTTGGCCGCGCGCCCGGCTTCCGATTCGTTGGGAGCCTTGGGACGGGTCTCGCCGTAGCCCTGGATGGCGAAGCGGGTGACCGGCAGGTCGGCGGCGTCCGCCAGCCAATCCCGCACGGACGCGGCGCGCGCTTCGGAAAGCTTCAGGTTGGCTCGCGGATCTCCCACCGAGTCTGTGTGCCCAGCCACGAGCACGCGCTTCTCGGGATGGGCCTTGATCATCTCCAGCGCACCGATCAGCACGCGATTGGAGCCGGGGCTGAGCAGCGCGCTACCGCTCTTGAAAAGCGACAGGCTGTCGAGTTCGATGGTCGCGGGCAGCGGCGCTGGGGGTTGATAGGCGGCGATCAGAGTATTGAGGGGCGCGAGCAGTGCGGCACCCCGGTAGAAGCCCAACCCGAGGCGAGGCGGCACGCCGGACCGGCCGTATTGATCGAGCTCATCGCGGTCCCGCTTGAGCGCCTGTAGTGCATCCACGCGCGCAACATCATGGTCCGGGCCGATCACTCGATAGCGAGCCATGTCGGTCATGACACGTGCGACCAGGGCACGGTTTTGCCACGCGGAGGCCGCAGCCGCTGCGCAGAAGGCGAGCGCGAGCCAGGCGAGTGCATGCGCTATTGCACGCGGCATAGCCCGCTGCACAGGCTGCAAGGCGATGCCACGCAGTAGCGGCTCCGGCAAGGGATAAGACGCGTTGCGCCCCACTCCCGTGCCGCGTGCCAACCCGGTTACTTGCGTAACGAAGCGCGCATAGAGAGAATCAGGGACCGGCGCACCGTCGATGGCGGTCACCCCAAACGCGCTGATATCGACGGGGGGACCGCTGCGTAAGCCATTACGCTCGTCGTCACGCAACGGCGGCAACAAGGCGCCGGATGCCCACCTGATTAGCGCGTCGAGGCGGGCCGCACGGTGCATGCGTGCCTCGCGGTCTGCAGGGACGGCCGCCTGTGGCAAGCTCATGAGACCATCCCAAAGCTGCGAGCACAGCGTTTCGGCTGAAGGGACGGTGCCGCCGGACACGCCGAACCACGCGCAATCGTCGGCCGGTCCGCCGGCTTCTTCGGCATAGACGGCAACGCAGACGGGCAAGGAATAGCCAACAGCCCGGCTGGCTTCGCCAACGGCGACACGCCAGCGCCTGAGTCCGACGATCAGCGCGGCGGCGTCGCGAGCGTGGTCCGCTGCAATCAGGCAGGCAACGGCGTCCGGGCCCTGTCCTTCGCGCCAGCGCTTGAGTGCGTCGGCCACAACCGCTAGCCGCGTTGCATCATCGACGCGCACCCAGATCGCTGTATCGGTGATCCGGACCAACGCCTCGCCGAATGCCCTCGCTGGCGCTCCGTCGCGATCTCCCACCACCAGCGCCAACGGCGTGTTACGGCGAGTATCGCCCGGCAGCGCATCCAGCAACACGTTGATGGCCTCAAGCACGTCTCGGGAGGCGCGTTGGCGTGCGCGAACGCGCCGTGTGGCTACCACGATGGCGGTAGCTACCACCGCGATGACGAATGCCCCGAGTAACAGGTTCCACGCAGGCCGCCAGGGCGAACTGAACGCCAGCCAGGCCAGCGCGAGTGCCGCGATCCAGCCGAACAGGCTGCGGTAGGGGTAGCCGGTCACGACGTCCCTTTTAGCTCGCCAGCCGGGCAATAGAGACGGCCAGCCATCGATCCAGCGCAAAATACACCAGACCAGTACTGACCAGTGCAATGGCTACCCAGGCCAGTGGCGACAGGCCGCGCCATCCCCGCGCCTTGCCGGCGGTGACGATGACCGGCCCGGTAGTCTTCTGCACGCCGGCGTGCTTGAGGCGCTCATCGATGGCGTGCACCAGCGCCTCGCGGGCGGCGTTGCCCTCCAACGCAAATTTGCCCTGGAAGCCCAAGCCCAGTACCGTATAAAAGACGACCAGCAGGGGAATGACCGGCTGCGCTTCCGCCAGCCTGCGTTCGATGCGCGCAATCAACTCCTCGCCCGCGTTATGGCTCTGGAACTCCTGGACCTGCAATGGCTCGCGCTCCCAGGCGCTACGCTCGTCGCCGGCGAGCCAACGCAATGCGTACTCGTCCAACAAGGCACACTGGGCATAGACGGCATCCTCGGCCACGGCCGGGGCGTGGCCCGCGGCCTGGAACTCCTCCCGCAGGCGGGTCACTTGATCGAGACACTTTTCTCGAAATACTGCGAAGGTATCGCCGGGCGCAGCGTCATCGGCTAGCTCCGTTACGGTGAGCGCGGTGTCGCGCAGGGCGAGGGGCAGAATGGTGGTCAGCGTTGTCATGCTGGCAATACCGCAAAGAGCTCAAGGGAGATGTCCTGCACCGAAGCGGGGACATAGAACTGGCAGGCCCGAGCAGCCAGCATGCGTTGGAATGCTGGATGGCCACTGTCGAGCGCGAAATATTGGTTCTCGATCCGAACCGGAATGGCCGCGGGCAGACGTGACATGGTTCGCAATGGAATCCCCGGCAAGGCCGAATTGACGATCTGTTCGACCTCATCGGGCGCCCCGGCCTTGCACAGACGGGGCAGTTGCTCGATCAGTATCTGGGCGGGCAGTCTCGCCTGGACCGACAGGTAGTATTCGGCGCCTTCGACAAGCCGCTCGTCGAGGATCTTGCCCATCCAGACCGTGGGCCGGATTTGCTCAAGCGCCACAGGGACGACCCGCGACGGAATCACCGTATCCAGGAGCGTACGGATAAGCGATTCCAGCTCCGCGAACATCGGTTCGGGCGTCTGGTGGTCATAGGCCGGGATGGCCTGCAGCGTTTCTGTGGTGGAGAAGGTCAGGAGCGACCCGGCCAGACGGGAGAGAACAGCATAAAGCCGCTCCGGATGCTGCTGCGGTGCTGCGCACAGGCGGGCCAAATCCGGCCAGGTTCCGTTCACGCTGTGCAATAGCCAAAAGAGTGCGACGTCAGCGACTGCAAAATCCGCAATCTGGTCGGAACGCTCACGCCTGCGCACAGCAAGGCTCGCGCTCTTGGCAGCCAGGATCTCCGAGAGTCGGCGCATGCGCTCGGTGAGCCGGTCGTTCGCTGACAGCAAGAGGCATGGCGGCACGAACACCGGATCGAGTTCGAAACGCCCCTGCGATGTGCGTACCAGCCGCGTGATCGGGCAGGTCACGTAGTCGCCGTGCGTCTCGAAATCGAAGAGCAGGGCCAGTGCGTGCCGCTCGACACTGATCTCTTCCTTGCCTTCCCCATGCAGGTCGGCGACTTCGAGATACTCGCGCAGGAAGCGCCGCGGCCGGACGGGCCGCTCGCCGGTCTCGACGCAGTTGCCGCCTTGCGTATCGACCAGAGGCAGGCCGATCAGCACCACGACGCTGTCGACGTTGGACGGCACGTCGGCGAGATCGCGTGTGGGTGGGGTCTGGTCTACAGTGTCCGTGTCGATCACCGTGCCATCCGGCAGGCGGATCGCCAGCGCATTGACCATCAGTCGATGGATGGATAGCGCCTGCGAATCGATCTCCACCCGCACCGTACCCCATGGCTCGGGGCTCGCGATGCGCGCAATGTGCTCGTTGGTGTACTGTTCCCACAGCGCTTGTTGCTGGAAATGCTGCGGGGTCATGAAAATGCCCTGCGCCCACAGTGGCCTTGCTATCTTCATCTTGATCGATTCATCGTGATCGGCTCATACGCCGAAACAACCCTTTCCACATGGGAGACGCTGCACGGTGACTCATAGCTACCGTGCGGCAGGCCTACGACATGTCTGCGAGCTGTCTAAATCGCCGTCGAAGCCGACAGCAGTCGATCGGCTTTCGCCTTGGGCATCTGCGAGACCAGCGATAGATTGATATCCATCCCTTCGATCTGGAAGTGCGGCACGATGAAGAGCTTGACGCGGAAGAAGCCCGGGTTGTCTTCGATGTCCTCGACGATCACCTTGGCTTCGCGCAGCGGGTGCGAGGCCTGAAGTTCATCGCCCGGATCTGTCATCTCGGTGACGAGCGTCTTGATCCAGGTGTTCAGCTCCAACTCCAGCACGCGGCGGTCCTTGGTGGTACCGATGTTCTCGCGCTGAATCAGTTTCAGGTAGTGGGCGATGCGTGACAGCAGGAAGATATATGGCAGGCGCGCATTGACGCGGCTATTCGCCGTAGCCTCTCTGGTGTCGTAGAGCGCTGGCTTCTGGGCAGAGTGGGCCGAGAAGAAGCACGCGAAGTCGTGGTTCTTGTAGTACGACAGCGGGATGAATCCCAGATTGGCGAACTCGAACTCGCGCGTCTCTGGGATCAGCACCTCGGTCGGGATTTTGGCCTGATTACCGGTGCCCAGGTCATACAGGTGGATCGGCAGATCCTCGACGAGACCACCGGCCTGCGGGCCACGGATCTGCACGCACCAGCCGTTCTTGATGAAGCTATGCACCATGTTCACGGCAAAGGCGAACGAGGCGTTGCCCCACAGATAGCGGCTGTGATCCGGCCCTTTGACGGCTTCGGTGTAGTTGAAGGCGCGCACAGGTACCGTATCCGGGCCATAGGGCAAACGCGCGAGGAAGCGCGGCAGGGTCAGGCCGATATAGCGGGCGTCATCTGAATCGCGGAAGCTCTTCCACTTCAGATACTCGGCGCGATCGAAGTAATTACCGATATCGCGGATGCTGGCCACCTCGTCCATCGAGTCCTTGCCAAAGAACTTCGGCGACACCGAGCCGATGAACGGCATATGGGCGGCGGCGGACACCTTGGAGATATTGCGCAGCAAGACAATATCCTGCTGGCTGCGGTCGAACTCGTAGTTGGAGATGATCGAGCCGATGGGTTCACCGCCGGGGGTGTCGTACTCCTGAATGTAGGTGTGCAGGTACAACCCGCTCTGGATGACCTCTGGGGTGTCCTCGAAATCCTGGCGCAGCGCGTCCTTAGACACATCCAGCACTTCGATCTTGACGTTCTTGCGGAAGTCTGTCCGGTCGACCAGGAACTTCAGGCCGCGCCACGCTGATTCGATTTGCTGGAGCGTCTCATGGTGCATGATCGCGTCCAACTGCTGGCTGATCTGTTGGTCCAGATGCGCGATATGGAAGTCGAGCAGGCTCTTGTCGAGGCGATCGACCTGTTGCGATGAGTCCTGGATCATTTTCAGGAACACGGTCATCGCCTGGGCGACACGCTCATCCAGCGACGATTCGGATAGTGCATCGGCGCTCTGGAACGACTCCATCGGGCGCGTCGCCTTGACCGGGGTCAGGTTGATTTTCTCGCACAGGGACTCGTAGACGCTCTTGCCCGGCGCGTCCAGGACGACGGCGTCAGTTTCGCTGTTGGCGCGGGGGGACATTTCATGCTGGGCCATGGGGTTCAATCCTCAAGAAGTCGGGTTACTGGGCAGATTGGGAAGCCGGTGCGGCCTCGCTGATCTTCTGCAGATCGGCCCGCAGGCGCTCGGACAGACCGGGGTCCTTAAGGATCTTTTCGAGCTCGCGACGAAACATGGCGTTGTCGAGCAGATTCGACTTGAGATCGCGCAGCAGGTTGCGTGCGGCCATCAGGGCCCGCAGCTCGGGCACGCGGCTCGCGACCACTTCCGGCTGGAAGTCATCCATGGACTTGAAGTCCAGATCGACCGACAACTCCGAACCATCCAGCGCGAGGGTGTTCTCGACCGCGATCCGCGCCTTCGGGTTGAAGTCGGCGAGGACGGAGTTGAAGTTGTTCTTGTTGATCGACACCTTCTCGCGCTCAGCGAGAGCTTGCGTTTCCTGCCCGTTGCTATAGTCGCCAATCACCAGCAGCTTCAGTGGCAGCTCGACTTTCTTCTGCGTGCCACCCGTATGCAGGTCTAGCTTGATGTTGACCCGCGCCTTAGGCACTTCATTCTGAAAACTCTCGGCCATATTCAATCCTATTTAATTCGCGAAATTCGCAATTAAGCGATCTTAAATTCCGAAGGTTTGTGCAACCAAGGAACAACGATCCGGCGCGCAGAGTAGTGGAATCCGGTCGGCAGGGAAATCGCATTTATCCGGTTTTGCACTGGACCTTGCTTTGCACTCAACTGAGGCTGGATTCGCATTCCCGGCACCACAAATTGCAGGTAGCGTTCGATGCGCGGGAGCGCATATCGTCGCTAGATGTTGGCTCCTTGTAGTTGGTTCGATCACGCTGACAACGGAGCAAGAAGCATGGCGGGTGAGTTGGATGGACTGAAGGCAAACGGAGCAGGGGCGCTGCGCAATGCGGTGGCCATGACGGTTACCGGGCGGCAGGCGTACTTCCTCGAGGTACCAGGCACCGCCAGTGCCGCAGCGTTGTCTGTGGTGTCTTTCGAGGCAGTGGAACGCCTGGGCGAGCCCTATGAAGTTCGGGTACGGCTGACACATCCGCTGGAGTTGGACCGGGCCGAGTACCTGAACCGGGACGCCACCTTCATCATCAATGCGGTCGACGACAGTGAGCCGCGCAAGTTCGCGGGCTGGATTTCGGAGTTCTCGAAGACCCGTCAGACCCGCGACTTCTGCGCTTACGAGGTGGTTGTTGTGCCGCAGGTCGCGCGGTTGAGGCTGACGAAACGCAGTCGCATTTACCAGCAGAAGACTGCCCCACAGATTGTCGAGGCCATCCTGCGTGGCCATGAGCTGAAGGGTCATCAGTTCGCTTTCAAGACCCGGCGCACCTATCCGCAGCTCGCCTTTCGCATGCAGTACGAGATGTCCGATTGGGACTACATCCGGCTGCTGATGGAACAAGAAGGGTTGTACTGCTACTTCACGCCGGGCAAGTTCGGTGAGATGGTGGTGTTCGGGGACGACATCGACCACTACATCTACCAGCCCGAGCTGTGCGTGCCCTACCGCGAAACAGCAGGCCTTGAGTCGGGCCTGGAAGCAGTCTACGAAATCCAGACGCACGCAATAACGGTGCCGGCGTCGGTCAAGGTGGCGGACTACAACTCGGCCGATTCGTGGGAACGAAAAGTGGCCGAAGCCAATATCGCCTACAAGGACAAGACGACCTACGGCCAGCCCTACGTCTACGGCACGCATCACCTGGACCAGGCCGGAGCGAAATGGCAAGCGCAACTGCGGCACGAAGCGGCTATCGCTTGGCAGCTTATCTACGCGGGTCAAAGTAACGTGCTGGCATTGCGTCCGGCGCGCATTTTGCGCATCGACACGACCTTGCCGGACGCGCCCAATGGGCAGGTCATCACCGAAGTCATCCACACCGGCGCCCGCGATCAAGCGTACCGCAATACCTACAAGGCCATTCCTTGCGACCGGCGCTTCCGCCTGCCGATGGACGAGTCAAAATGGCCGCGCATTGCCGGAGCGCTCAGTGGCCGGATCACGTCGCCAGGCCAGTACAAGTATGCGTACCTGACGCAGGACGGGCACTACATCGTCCGGTTCGACTTCGACTTTGACGAGTGGCCCAAGGGCGGCGAGAGCGTGCCGCTACGCCTCGCCAAGCCGTTTGCCGGGGCCTTGCAGACGGGATTTCACTTTCCGCTGATTGACGGTACCGAGGTGGCGATTGCCTTCCATGATGGGAATCCCAACAAGCCTTTTATTAGTGGCGCATTACACGCAAGCCTGCAGCCCGATCACGTCACCAATCAGGACCGGTGGATGTCACGCAGCGTCTTCCGCACGCAGGCCAATAACAAGCTGCGCTTCGAGGATTGGCAGGGGCAGGAGAGCGTCAAGCTATCCACGGAGTACGGTGGCAAGACCCAGCTCAATCTTGGCTACCTCGTCGATCACAAGAAGAAAAAGCGAGGCGATGGGTTTGAGCTGCGTACTTCGGGTTGGGGTGCGATCCGGGGTGGCAAGGGGCTGTTCCTATCGGCGGATGATCAGCCGGGGGCGACAGGCCAGCAGCTCGACATGCAGGATGTCGAAGCCACGCTCAAGCAAGGCAAGGAGATACTAAGCTCCCTCAACGACTCGGCCAGCGCGGCCAAGGCTTGGCTCGCAGACATCGACCAGCAACGCACGCTCATTGAACAGAAGCTGCTGAGCCTGCAGAAGCCTGTCCTCATTGCCACGGCCCCGCATGGCGTAGGCGTGACGAGTGGGGAGAACATGCAACTGGCAGCGCGCAAACAAATGTTCGTGACCGCTGGCAGTGGTCTGGACATCGGCGTTCTTAAACGAATGACGGTCGCCGCTGGGGAGGCCATATCGCTATTTGCCGCGAAGCTGGGTATCCGTCTCTTTGCGGCCAAGGGCAAGGTTCAGATCCAGGCGCAAGGTGATGCGTTGGAGTTGATGGCGCTGAAGGATGTTGTCGTCAGTTCGTCCGAGGGCAAGGTCATGGTCACCGCGTCTCAGGGCATCACGTTGGGCGACGGCTCCGGCGCGTACATCACGATTGGCAACGGAAAGATCGTGCTGGCCAGCCCGAGCGGTCAGATCGAAGCCAGGGGCAACCTGAATGTCGAGGATCCCGCAGGCGGCAACTTTACTTTCCCGAACTGGATAAACGCCCCGGTGAAAGACATCAAGGGCGACATGAACTTCGGGTTCTCCGAGTAAGGCAAGCGCATGGCGACTACCCCGACGACTCCGTCTCTGCCACCACTGAAGCTATTGCGCTTCACGTTCCCGTTCCGCAAGAAAGGCAATGGCACCGCATCCATCGAGATTACGGACGAGCACGAATTTCACAGAATCCTGAAGAACGAGCCATCCGGGACGTATTCCCTCAGCAGCAAGGGAATGTGGCACGGTGGCATCCACATATCGGAAGCTGGCGCCGGCCAAGCCCTTGACCTGAAAGGCGGTGTGCGTTGCATCGCCGACGGTGACGTGGTCGCATGGCGCCTGAATCGCAGCTACCCCATCAGCGAACTGCCTGCGCAAAACGGCAAGCCAGCTTTCAGTGCCCCCTACAGCACGGGCTTTGCCCTGGTGCGCCATGCGATGGAGTTCCCCAGGGGCACCAAACTTACGTTCTTCAGCCTGTACATGCATCTGCAGGACCTCGCTGGGTACGAGAGCGATGCGACACTGCCCAAGCCAGCTTACTGGACTCCGGAATTCAAAGTTACAGAATATGCCCAGGACAAGCCCCATGTCAGCCCGCGCGGCGTGACTGCGCCGTCGGAGCAGAAAGGCCTGAGGGTCCGGGCCACCCATCCGCACGGCGCACCCCGTTGCATCCTGCCGCAAGGCACGCAGTTCAGCATCAGCGAACGCGCGGGCGATTGGGGCAAGATCAAGGATATACACGGGACACAGGCGTATCCGCCGACTGTGGGGGCGTACGTCGCGCCATCCGCTGCGGTCGGTGGCTGGGCGTTTCTGGGCAAGGAGCATGGTGGCTATGTAGCTGAAGCGGTCATGCCGGACTCCATGTTGGACCAAGTGGTGGTGCCACCCCAACCGGTGCCCATCAAAGCAGGCGACCTGATCGGCTACCTGGGCCGCTATGACTCGTTGGGTCAGCAGACATCGAATCAGATGGTGCATATCGAGGTCTTCTGCGGCGACGCCATCAAGCCATTCCTCCAACAAGGTCGCGCCTGGATTGAGCAACACTCTCCCTTTCCCGATCGTTGGAAGCAACTCGGGCTACCGAGCGAGCCAACTATTTTGCGGATTGCCAGGCAGACCAAGCTGTACAAGGCCGCCCTCAACGAAGGACAAGACGCCCCGCAGACCGGCGTCATCCAGGTGCTGTCGTTGGCCGGGTTGGCCAGGCTGAAAGACAACAAGGTCATGGAGACCACGCCGGGTACAGACAACCAGAAGCGGCCGTGGTGGAAGGTGGACAGTGCGGATGTGCGAAGCCGGGTCGTCAGTGGTTGGGTGCGCGAGCAGAGTTTTGCCGGCGGCCGGGTGACCCGCGAATTTGCGCAGGCCTGGATTGACTTCGATGCTTCTTTCGACGACCCGCACGATCCGACACATACGATGTTCGCCACCACCAAGGCGTATGTCGATTACTTACTGGGTGCCGATGTCCCCGCTCCAGGCGCACTCGCCAAACTCAGTCCCTTGATGGCAAAGGTATATCGGGCCATTTACGCCACCGGGGACGGCAGACAGGCGGCGGATGAGTTGTGCGATGCCGCCAACGATCCGTGGCGCGCGCTGCGCATGTCACGCCTGATTATCAAACACGAAAGCGAATGGGCTAACCCGGTCAAGTGGAGGCGCCTTATCCAGGAAATTGAGACACGAACCGGGCCGCAAGTCCAGCACGAGGCCGAGCAGAAGCGTATCGAGAAGCTGGTCTGGTGGGATGAGGTGAAGGCCGGTGTGAGTGATCTGCCGGGATCGGATGTGTTTCATATTCATCCGATTGGATTGGTTGGGAATTTTGCAAGGGAAAACTGCAAGGCTCTGGAAATTACCACCGATATGCTGAAACAGGTAGCTCGAGCAACATCGGATGAGCTGCTTGATGAGTACGTTAGCCCTCTAAATCGTGCTTTTGTCGATCACAGATTCGATTCTTGTATATCTCAGGGGCATTTTCTTGCGCAAATTCTTCACGAAAGTGGTGAGTTCAAATTCACCAAAGAACTCGGTGGGGCGAAAACATATGACCCTTGGCGTGGCCGCGGGTTAATGCAGATAACTTTTGAAAAGAACTACAAAGAATATCAGGCCTATTCCGGAGTGGATTGCACATCCAATCAGATGGCCATGGCTGAACTTGAGAAACCAAATCATGCATTGTTGTCTGCAGCCTGGTTTTATATTGTTAAGGAAGGATTGCGTGATCCAAGTAATGCCGACGATTTTATTTGGATTACTAGAGTTATTAATGGTGGATTTAACGGATACGATGACCGCCTTAAATATTTCAACCGGGCAGTACAGTCCCTAAATCTTCAGGGTTGCCTCAAACTCAACAGAGATGGCAAGTATCGATTCGAGGAAAGTCGTGCCTACAACGAGAAGAGGGCATCTTGCGCATGGGGCATGTGGAACGACTCTGGGCTTGGCAAAGGCGGAATAGCGAGGAAAAGTAACGATGAGGCGAAGAGGGGGTACAAACGCTATCTGGAACTCGACTTGGCAGCGGGAAGCCCAGTAGATGTAGCCGGCCAGCCAAAAGACAAGAATTGGTATGGAATATCTGGCTCGGTTAAAACATACGTGCAGAACAGACTTGCAGCATTGGAGGCTTCATCGTGAAATCAATATTGAGCTTCCGTCAGATATATTATATTTTCCATTTTTTCTTGTTCCTGCTAACTGACGCTGGAGGTTATGCATTGGCTCTGGCCAATCCAGCTGACTTCGATCTGGTAGATGATTTTGAAAACAACGGAATGCCAGGAAGAATAATATATCGCGATAGTGGGGGCGGAATTTATGTTGAATATAAATCACAGTTCCTAAATAAGACGTTCAAATATTCGATTGATAAATTTGATGAATGTAGTTCCATGTCAATTTACAAAATTCAAAATACTCGTCGAATCGCGATTGACGGTAGCTGTTCAAGTAATGGTGGACAAATATACAGGGATGTATATGAATGGAACTCAAATTACTCGAATTGGTGCCTTGTTAGGCGGGTTACGGGTGAGCGTGCCGATGTTGTTAATGAAAAATATTATTCGTCAGAGAGAGTGGCTAGAGTTTCTGGTTGCGCGATCATTGGGTCAACCGGCTCATATGGATATGAATCAGTCGTAGATGTCCGCAAGAAGATTCAAGCTAATCTAAGTGCCTTTCGGCAGGCAAGTAGAGGCAAGGATACCCTAAGAGCCTATTTGTCCTCGATGGCGCCTTATGACGTATCTGAGCTTGCTGAGTATGTTGATTCAGATAATGTGGCAGATTTCAATAATATTGCGTATTTCTTGATAGAAAATGGGAGATCTGGTGATGCTATAGCTCTCCTGGAGGAAATAGTAAAAGAATTTCCAGATCGAATCGTCGCAAAATTGAATCTGGCGGACGCCTACTGGAATGTCGATATTGGTCGGAAGGCAAGGAAATTATATGGCCAATATTATGACGGTATGATTTCGAAAAATATGGGCGGTAAAATTCCATCTCGAGTTATTGAGAGAATTAAATAGAGGTGATTGCTTTGTGTTGGGGGGGCTTATTATAACTATATATAATATATTAATACTCGGAGAAAATCTGAGTGGAAGTGGTACGCCTTGCATTTTTCGCATCTGCCGTGATGTCGAGCAAAAGGACTCTTCCGGTAAATGATAAATTTCAAATGGAATTCTCCGGTCCTCTTCATGGTCAGGATCAGAAAGTATCTGGGAAAGGCTGGAGGCGGGCGACGTTAATAAAGTCGCGAGGGGAGGTGGTGGAACTCCTGTCCTCCGAGAGAATGACCTCCACGGGAGGTGCCTTCTTTTCTGGTGCAGATTATTCTCGTGTATCGCCCAACGGAAGATATGTCGTCCTGTCAACTATCAGGGCTCGTGGTCGGTGATAGTCCCGGGCGGGTAACAAGTTACGTAGCCAGTCGACAGTGTTGCCCGGTAGTTGATACGAAAACCTATTGCATTTTGGCTAATAACTTTGTGCCGCAAAGATGTCTTCCTTGTTCGCAAAGGTTGAAAGATAACCTAGTAGGAATGAATACGTGAAAAACCTTGCATGCGAAAACGACGACACGACCCACGGCGGCAAGATCCTGACGGGCTCCGACCGCATTAAGGTGAAGGGGCGGCGGGCCGCCCGTGTTGGCGACATCGTGTCGTGCCCGATTCATGGGGACAATCCGATTACCTCAGGAAGCGCCCGCATGACCGACGCTGGTGTTCCTTTGGCACGGGATGGAGACCAAACCGAATGCGGCAGCGTCCTGATTGCTACCTCGGAAGGCGCGACGGTTCGATAGATGCCTGTCGATTTTGCTAGAGTTCCGCCGCGCGTCGCGGTGCCGGAGTCGCCTCAACCGTCGGTGGTGGTGTGGGCGCTGCTGTTCGTGGTCATCATGGGGGCCGGGGCCGCGCTCACCATTACGTCGTGGCCTGCCGGGAAGCCACTTGATGCGTTTTTCTGGCTTTGCTGTGTCGCCTATGCGCCGTTTCTGTGGGCATTCCTACTCTTTCTATACCTTGGGCACGGTCATCTGCGATGCCGTCAGACCATTGCCGACAATGCCGCCAGTGACAAGATTGACGTCGAATGTCACGCGGAGGCCAGCGTGCCCCTCGCGGTGCTTGGGCATGGCTGGTGTTTTGCTGGTGACGAGAAAGAGGACGATGTCGATGGCATCGTCAGCGGCGCGACACTATTGGGCTTGAGATCCAGTGGCGCGGAGCCCGGTACTGATGTGCAGGCGCGCTGGCTGGAAATACCCGGTAAACCGCTTCCCCCTGGCAACGCGCAGACCGAGTTCGTTCGCCAACAGGTAATCACTGACTGGCTGCTTGGCAGACTGGTCGAGCGGATCAGCGCAGGTTTGCTGGTGTTGCCGGCGGGTTGCTCCCTTCACGTGCATCTGAGCCTGCAAGCCTTGTGCGAAGTGGAAGAGGTGCGTCTTGGCCTAGCGAAGCTCATTTCGGCTACCACCCCCGCATTGCGAGTGACCACTACTGTGAGCGCAAACGAGATGCCACTGTCTGAGGCAGATGTGTGGCACGACGGATTGGCGGCGCACGATGCGCATTTGCTGTTAGCGGTGCGGCTTCGTCCCGCCATTAGCCAGCGGTTGGAGGACGGAGTGGCGGAGGCAGGTGTGGCCTTGCTGGTGACTCGACCCGAACTCGCTCGCAGTGCGTCGCCTTTGATGGCGCCGCTGTTCTTGCATCGGCCAGCCATCGACTCGCTTGAGAACGCGGGCCAGGCTGCGCATCTTGCCGTGCGCTGGGGAAAAGCTGCGGCCCCACAAGCCCAAGTAATTTGGGCTCATGCGCTGACAGAGGGTGCGGTGCGGCAGATCAAGGGCGTGTCTGCGTTCGATCCGCATGCGCCATGGTTCGATATCGATGCTGCGGTTGGCGACTGCGCTAGCGCCGGAGCCTGGCTTGCCACGGTGCTTGCTATCGAATACGCCTCTCGCACCGAATCCCCGCAGATTGTTGTTTCCCAAAACGATGACCACATCGTCGCCTTAGTGTGCAGAAAGCAGGTATGAGCGATAACAATCCCAAACTATCCGCAGAGTTCTATCTTGGCGTAGCCCTGTTTCTTGTCTATGTCGCATTGGCACTGACGGCGCCGCTTCTGGTGTCTGAACGGCGCTGGACGACTGAGTGGTTGGTGATCACGGAACTGTGCCTGCTGGTACTGTTGCTACTCGGGCTGGTATTCCTGAAGGTGTTGCACGCTGTTTTCTTGTGGATTGCCAGCATGAAAGCGATTCGATATTTGCGGGCGCATTTGCAGCAGAAGCACAGTCTCGGTGCTGCTGCAAATGCCGGACAATCAAGTCTGGACGCTAAGGAGCAGTGCCGAGCATTGCGCGAGGCGCTGCGTGCGCATTGGGGTTGGCGTTGGCGCTTTCGCCAGCCGTGGCTGCTGCTCACATGCAACGATACGGCTATTGCTCGCCTCCTGCCAGGCCTCGTTACCTCCGGGTGGTTATTGACCGACGATGGCGTACTGCTGTGGTCCGGGGCCAGCCAGAGCGGTCAGCCGGACGTCGCGTGGCTCAAGCAGCTCTACAAGTTGCGACGCCACCGTCCAGTGGATGCGGTGATCGCTGTAACCGACGGCGAGGCGGATCTTCCGAGCCAGCGCCACGGCACTCACCCCTATGGCATGAGTCTCGCGCGTGTCGTAAAGGCCCTGCGGTGGTCGGCGCCGGTCTACATGCTGGATGTGGCGGCAACGAACGCTGCAGGCAGCAGCAACTCGCCGGTCGTCGCCTGTGAATTGTCGAATCACGCTGATGCGACCGCCATCGAGGTAGCACTGCGGTCACTAGGCGGCCAGTTGGCGCAGCGTGGCATGGCGCAGTTAGCTCACGGGGATCGCAATTCCTACCTTGCCAAACTATCCCAGCAACTCGATACCCGCAGCAAGGCGCTGATTGACTGGAGCGCCGGTCTGACTGCTCGCCAGCGTTGGGCCATTCCCATTCGTGGCATCGCCTTTGCCCCATACCCCTCGGGGACGAGCACTCAGCCCGAGATGCTAGGCAGTGCCAATCTGCCGCACTGGCGCTACCTCAGTGAGGCGGCTCGCCGCCAGCCCGGCAAGCGAATCGGCTGGCACCCGATGACGGTGTGCGCTGGATTCGCGCTGGCGGCAGTCGGCTTGTGGTTCGCAGGCATGCTGGCATCAAGCTGGTTCAACAGCCGGGATGTTCATGCTGCGCTGCAAGCCGTCACGGAGATCCGTTCGGCATCGAACCCCGCCGCCCGCCTGCATGCACTGCTGGCCCTGCAGCAGCAGATCGAGCGCTACGAATACCGCACGCAGCAGCACGCACCGCTGCTGACCCGCTTCGGCCTGAACCGTGACGCCGATGTGCTGGCCGCCCTGTGGCAGCCCTACGCGAAGGCCAGCCGTGAGAGGCTTGTCGCGCCGGTGCAGCAGAATCTGGAGGCGACGCTGGTGGACCTCGGCCAGTTGCAGACTACGGCGCTGGACGACAAGACCAGCCAGTGGGCGCTCGGCGGTCGTGACGACCTCAAAGCCTACCTGATGCTGGCCCATCCGGAGCGCACCGAGCCTGATTTCCTTGCCAGGCGTCTCCCGCAGGACTGGTCCACCGAAGCCCGCATCACACCGGGAGAGAAACAGGATCTGGCCGAGCGCCTTTTCAAGTTCTACGCGCGGCACCTGAAGGCCAACCCGGACTGGAAGATTGAGCCCCGCCCCGAACTGGTGGCCGGTGCGCGCCAGACGCTGCTGGCGGTCATCGGCGCGCGCAGTGCCCAGGAGACGCTGTACCGGGGCATCCTGAGCGGCGCCGGCAACAAGTATCCGGACCTGACGCTGCCGTCGCTGACCGCTGGTACGGATACGCGCGGCCTGCTGCGATCCACCGCCGCTGTACCTGGCGTTTTTACGCGCCAGGCGTACGAGGGCTATGTGGCGAACGCGATTGACGCCGCCGCCACGCGTCGCGATGTCGCCGCCGACTGGGTACTGACCGGCAGCCAAGTGGCCGGCGTCATGGCTACCAAATCCTCCGACGAACTGCGTGCGGCCCTGACCGAGCAGTACTTTGCGGAGTATGCCGCGCACTGGCAGGACTTCATGAACAGCCTGCAGTGGGAGTCGGCGGCCACCTTGCCCGGCGCCATCGACCAGCTCAAGCTGCTGGCCGATGCGCGCCAATCCCCGGCGATCGCGCTGATGAAGTCGCTTGCCTACCAGGGCGGCGCGGGCGTGCAGAAGACTTCCCTGTCGGACGCGCTGGTGAGCAAGGCCAAGGACATCCTTGGCAAGAAGGACGACGCGCCTGACAGCGCGAAGGCGGCCCCGACCGGCCCGCTGGACGCCGCGTTTGGCCCGGTACTGCGCCTGGCGGGACAGCCCGGCCAAGCAGTGCAAGGTGGCAACAACGACCTGAGTCTGCAGCGGTATCTGGACCGGATCACGGCCTTGCGCCTGCACCTGCAACAGGTCAGTACCGGCGCCGACGCGGATGACCGGGCCCGCCAGATGGCGCAGGCGATGTTCCGGGGCACGAGTTCGGATCTGGCCGATACGCAGGCCTACGCGCAACTGGTCGCGGCGAGCCTCGGCGCGGAATGGGCGGGCATGGGCGAAGCGCTGTTTGTGCGTCCGGTTGCGCAGGCGACGCAGGCCATCGTGCTGCCGGCACAGGCCAGTCTGAACGACGTCTGGCAACGGTTCATTGTGGCGGAGTGGAATCGGATTTTCGCCGGGCGCTATCCATTCGCCAACACGACCAACGACGCCTCACTGCCTGAACTCGCGCAGTTCCTGCGTCCGCAGGGTGGCACGATCCAGACATTCCTGGCCACCCAGCTAGCGGGGGTGCTGGAGTTGCAGGGCGGTCAGTGGGTGCCTGCAGCGGGCGCGCGTGGCATTACGTTTGACCCGGAGTTCCTCAAGACCATCAACATCCTGCAGCGCATCGGCGCCCACATGCTGGTCCAGGGGGATCCGCGGTACCGCTTCGAACTCAAGCCGATTGCGACGCCGGGACTCACCGATACGAAGCTCACCATCGACGGCCAGAAGCTGCACTACTACAACCAGCGTGAAACCTGGCAACGGATGACATGGCCCGCGAGCAACCTCCAGGATCCGGGCACGCTTCTGCAATGGCAAACCGAGAAGGCAGGCACCAACAAGAACTACGAATATGGCGGACGCTTTGCGCTGCTGCGCATGATCGGACTCGGCCACATTGCCCCGATCGATAGCGCCACAGTGCAGATCACGTGGCCGGCTGTGCCGGATACACGTGGCCTCTTGGAGGAATCCACCGACACCCGGTCTGCCAAGGCGCCTTACGAGATTCGCTTCCTGATGCGTAGTGAGGCTGGCCAAGGGATATTGGAACTGCTGCCCCTGATGGGCCTCAAGCTGCCGCAGCGCGTGTTCCTGGTCGGCAAGGGCGGCGCAGCGGTGGATGTGCCATCGCACGCAGCACGGAAAGCCAAACGCGGAGGCGTGTGATGAATACGAGGATGGTCGGCGTCACGGCACTTCGCCCATGTCCATTCATCGCAGGGGCACCTGACACTGGCGATGGAAGCGTCTGCCTATGCCTCGACCTTTCGGCCGCGCGAGCCAACGCGCACTTGAAGCACGTAAAGCACTTAAAGCACGTAAAACACGTAAAGCACGCGAAGGAAGCGCATGTTCAATAACCTGTTCAACGCGCTGTTCGGCGCCCGTGCCCCCGCCGATCTGGCCCGCTCCACGCTGGCCCGGTGGGAGCCATGGCTGCAGCCGGTCCGTCAGGAGGCACCGGTCGGAGACGACCCGGGTTACGAGGATGACTTCCTCGCCATCAAGGAGGAAGTGGCCAAGCGCTCGGATATCAATGATGCCTTGATCGTGGAGTCGGCCGAGCGCCTGCTCAAGACCGGCGCCAAGGATGTCCGCCTGACGGTCTACTACATCTATGGCCGTATGAGGCGCGACGGTGCGGAAGGGATCGCCGACGGCTTCGAATTACTGGCGGCACTGATCGATCGCTTCGGCCCCAAGTTGCTACCCGCCCGCGCGGAAAGCCAAAAGGCCGCACTCGAATGGTTGGCCGGTGCCACCTTCACCGACCGGCTTGACGGGGTAAAGGGATTGGTCGGTGGCCCGCTGGAGCGCACGCTGTCGGCGATGGCGTTGATTCTGGAGGGCATCGGAAAGTGGCCCGAGCCGGCCCGTCCGGCGCTCGATGCGCTGTTTCGCCGGTTCGAGGAACGGGTCGAGACGCCGTTGTCGGCGGAGGGTGAGGGGAACATCGCTGCTCCGAAAGCCCTCGCCACGGCGTCGCTCTTGGACGGAGAGGTGGCCTCCACGCGCGACCTGGTGGATCGGGCGCGCCAGATGGCGCTGTTCCTGCGCCAGCAGCCCGACGGCTATCTCGCCGCCTACCGGCTGATGCGCTGCGTGCGTTGGGACACCCTTACCGAGGCGCCGCCGCATGAAGCCAGCGGCAGGACCCGTCTGATAGCCCCACGCGCCGAACTACGCGCGCAAATCAAGCGATTGGCGTTGCAAAAGCAGTGGCCGGAATTGCTCGACCGGATCGAGCCGGCCTTCGCCGAGGGCGCCAATCATTTCTGGCTGGACTTGCAGTACTACGCGTTCATGGCGCAGGACCAGGCGGGTGGCGCCTACGCACGCGTGCGCGACCTGCTGGCCACCGACTGCGCCCTGATGCTGGAACGTCTGCCGGGCCTGGACCAGCTTGCCTTCTCGGACGGCACGCCGTTTGCTGACGACGCCACGCTCGAATGGATTGCGCGCTACGCCACCGTGCGGGATATCGAGCGCGGCGAACCTGTGACGCCGGTTGCGGTGGCCTCTGTGAGTACCGACTTGGCGGAAACGGAAGCGCAGGCGGCCGACCTCGCCGCACAGCAGAGCCTGGAGGCTGCCTTTGCCTGGCTGCAGGGGTTGCCGGCACCGGCTGGCGAGCGCGATCGCTTTGTCCGGCAACTGGTGATGGCGCGAGTGGCCGAGCGCGCCGACCGGGCCGATACTGCCTTGCACCTGCTGTCCGCGCTCGAATCCGGCACCCAGCGCTATCAGCTGGCCAACTGGGAGCCCGCCCTCGCGTTCGAGGTCAAGCAGCAACTGCTGCGCCTGCTGAAAGTGCGCCTCACCCGCAAGGACGCGGACAAGGCAGCCCTGAGCGCGCGCATCGAGGCGCTGGTGGGCGACCTGATCGCCATCGATCCTGCCCGCGCCGTGGCCGTGGCCGTCGCCGCCGCCGCCTAAAGCGTACCCATCCTGTACTGCATGAACCATCCCACCCAAGACAACGAGATCCTGCGTTACTACGAAGCGGAGATGCGCTACCTGCGCGAAGCCGGAAAGGAGTTCGCACAGGCGTTCCCTGACCGCGCCCGCATGCTCAACATCGACCGTATCGGCGAGCGGGACCCCCACGTCGAACGGCTGTTCGAGGGCTTCGCCTTCCTGATGGGGCGGCTGCGCCATAAGCTGGACGACGAGTTGCCGGAACTGACCGAGGGCCTGGTCAGCATGCTATGGCCGCATTACCTGCGCATGATCCCGTCATTGTCGATCCTGGAACTGACCCCGAACGGCGGAACGCTGCAGCGCCATGAAACGCTGCCGGCCGGGCTGGAGGTGGTCTCCGACCCCATCGCGCTCGCGATACAAGGCGGGAGTGAGGGCAGTGTCGAATGCACTTACCGGACCACGCAACCGGTCGATCTATACCCGTTGCGGCTCACTGAAGCCAACGCCTATGCGCGCGAGGATGGCCGCTCGGTCATCCGGCTGCGGCTGGCACTACAAACTCAGGGGCGCCGCGAGCAGTTGGCGGTGCCGCGCCTGCGGCTCTACCTGCATGCCGATCGTCCGCTGGCGCTGGCGCTCTATTCGGCGCTCACCGCTGAGCCATTGGCCATACAAGTGCGGGTACCGGGCTATCCGGCCGACCGGCCCGGCGCACCGCAGCCGATGACGGGGGTGCGGCTGGAGCCAGCCGGATTCGCGACCGAGGAACGCCTGTGGCCGAAGGCTGACAACGCCTTCGGGGGCTACCAACTGTTGCTGGAGTACTTCACCTTCCCCGAGAAGTTCATGTTCGTAGATCTCGTGGGGCTCGATCTGGACGCCATCCCGGAAGGCATCGAGCACTTTGATGTGGAGGTGATACTCAATCGGCCGTTCCCGGATGACATGCGCTTCTCGGCCGATAACGTGCGCCTCTTTTGCACGCCGATCATCAACTTGTTCGAGCTGGAAGCCGACCCGATCACCATCACCCACTTCGAGACCGAGTACCGGGTGCGGGCCATGGAACAGCATGGTCAACATGTGGAGCCCTATTCGGTGGAAACCGTACGGGGCTTCGAGGCGGGCAGTGGCAAGCGCTTCGAGTACGCGCCGTTCGCCGCGTTCCGCCACCGGGGTGGCATGCTGCGCCACGAGATGCCGGAGCGCTATTTCCACACCCGCGTGCGCCGCGGTCCTTCGGGGAGGTTCGACACCTGGGTGGTGCTGGGAGGGCACGCCTGGGATCATCAACAGTCCCTGCCCGAGGAGACGCTGTCACTGTCGGTCATCGGCACCAATGGCATGCTGCCGCGCAAGGGCCTGCGCGAGGCAGGCATCACCCGCACGAGCGGGGGATTTACGCACATTGGCACCGTGCGCAACCTGACCGCGCCGACGCTGCCGGTGTATCCACCTACCGCCGATCGCTTCCATTGGCGCGTGCTGTCGCACCTGGCGCCCAACTACCTGTCGCTGCTCGACGCCGAGGTTTTGCGCGGCAGCCTGGCGCTGTACGACTGGACCGATGGGGAACTGAACCGTCGGCGTATCGAGGCCATCACAGACGTGCGGCACCGCCCGCTCCAGAAGCTCGTCAAAGGCGGCCTGTTGCGCGGCGTGGAGATCGAAGTGGTGCTGGATAGCACGCGCTTTGCCGGCGAAGGCGATGTGGAATTGTTTGGCGAGATGCTTAACCGCTTCCTGTCGCTATACGCAACCGTCAATCTCTATACGCGCTTGGTGATCGTGTCGCAGCCTAGCGGCAAGCGCCAGGTGTGGCCCGACAGCAAAGGGGAGGGGGCTCCGTTTTGAGCGCACCGAGTCAGACCATGTCACCCCCGAAGGAAGGCCCCTTGTTGCGAGCGTTGCTCGCCAATGCACACCGGATGAATTTCTTCCGGCTTTGTGAACTGATCGAGCTGTCCGCGCCGCATCGCCCGCCGTTGGGCACCACGGATTCCCTGGCCGACGAACCGGTGCGCTTCCGCTCCAGTGGGGGGCTTGGATTTCCGGGACGTGAGATCGATGCGGTTGAGTACGACGATGACGACCCCGACCGGCCACCAGTCATCCGCACGGCCTTCCTTGGCCTGTACGGCGTCGACGCGCGTATGCCGTCCTATTTCGTGGACGAGATTGCCCAGCGTCGCGATGGCGCGGAGCCGCTGGCGGCCTTCCTGGACCTGTTTCACCACCGCGTTGTCACGCAGTTCTACCGGGTCGCGCGCAAGTATCGCTATCCGATGGGTTTCCTGCCGGGCGGACAAGACGAGGTTTCACGCTACCTGCTCAGTCTGCTCGGGCTGGGGCTGCGCGAGCCGGGAGCCGGGCAGCCAAGCGTTGCACAGGGCGAACACGTCGAAGGTACCGTCAGCCCGCGCAAGCTGTTGTCGATGCTGGGACTGGCCAGCCAGCGCACGCGGACTGCCGAGGGTCTTGCTGGCGTATTGCAGCACGCCGTGCCGGATGCGCAGATCCTGGTGGAGGAGTTCTACCCCGTGTGGGTGCGCCTCGATGCCACCGAGCGCATGCCACTCGGCGAGAACTGCGTGCTGGGACGCGGCTTCTACGACCGGGCGAACACCGTGCGTGTGGTGATCACGCCCCAGACGCCCGAATCGGTGCTTGGGCTGATGCCGGGTCGGGCCATGCACCGGGAGCTGATGGCGCTGTTGCGTTTCTATCTCGGCCATGCCGCGCACGCGCATCTGGAAATGCAGGTGAGGCCAGCGCTGATGCCGGCTCCGGTCCTGAACTCGAATGAAGTGAACCTTGGATATAGCACGCAACTCCAGTACTCCGTGGCCACCGCCAACGCGACCCGGAAAGACGCGATCACGCGCGTGCAGTTGGGAACATGGAATGGACTCAGCGCCGGTGCATCCGCGCCGCCAAGCCATCGCAGTCAATGAAATCAAGCCGCACACTAGAACGAAGGGATGAACACGATGAAGCAAGCGCTGCGAAACGGGGGCATAGCCTTAGTCGCCACCCTTACCGTTGCCGGATGCGGGGCCGCACAAGCCGTGAAGAACAGCACAGTGGAAGCAGCGAAGTGGGCCTTCACGACGCAGGTCAAGACCATGAACCTCGATCTCGTCAGCCGGTCGTCGTTGAATACAAACAGCGCAGGCGAATCGTTGTCGACAGTGGTGCGGATCTATCAGTTGAAAACGCCGCAGGCTTTCGAACAGCTGAGCTACGTGCAGTTGCAGACAAATGACCTGGAGTCGCTGAAGGCGGATCTGCTCGCAAGCAACGATGTGGTGCTGCGCCCGGCGGCGAGCGTGAGTCTTGCAGAACCGATGCGAGAGGACTGCGAGTACGTTGGCGTCGCGGCGTTGTTCCGCGACGTGGGCAACAACGCGGTGTGGAAGCTGGTCATCCCGAAGAAGCAGTGGAAGAAGACCGATCCCGTGAAGATCGAGGCGCGTGGGAATGTCCTCGAACGTATCGGGGTGCCGTCAGGTGCACTCAAGTCGCAGGCGTCACAGCTTGGCGCAACGAGCGATACGTGACGACCGTCGGCGCCTGTCGCCTTGATGCGGCGAGATGCGCGGCAGTAACGAGACCGGCCCGCGCTTGCCGGAGTACGGCGTAGGCAGTATGTCTCTTATGAACACAAATCAAGATTCGTATTCATAAGCCGCTTCAAAGCGCCACAGCCTTGCTCCAGTCGAACGCCGGGTTCTCCGGCTCGCCACTGCGTCGGGAGATGTAGCCGCGCGGGTTGCACACCACGCGTGAACTGTCGATCCAGTAGTCGAAGCTCGTATGGGTATGGCCATGGATCCAGAGGTCGGCCTGGGCCACTAGATCCGGGCGGCGGGAGATAAAGCCGGCCGAGACGATGTCGTGCGCATAGCGTGCGTCGAGGCTGCCGAGGTCGGGGCCGTGATGGGTGACCACCACGGTCTTGCCGTCGAACGGTTGCGCCAGTGCACCGGCCAGCCACGCCGTGGCCGCGTGATGGCGAGCCAGCGCATCGGCGGGCGTGAATGGGCGGTGCTGGCCGTCGGCATCGGCGGTAGCGATCAGGCGATGATCAAACATCACGCGCGAGCACGCCTGCATGGCTTCGTCGACACGATCGACGCCATAGAGGCAGTAGTCGGTCCACCACGTGGTGCCGATCACGCGCACGCGCTGGCCGTCGGCGTCCTCGAACTCGGCGATGCCGTCGCTGAGCAGCGTGACATTCCCCGACTCCCCGGCCGCGTCGGCCATCTGCCGATCCACTGCGTCGAACGTGCTTTCGTAGTACTCGTGATTACCCGGCACGTAGAGCACGGGCCCCTCGAACACGCGCGCCGCCCAGTCGATGCCGTCGCGGCCGTTGGCGATGTCTCCGGCCAGGATCGTGAGGTCCGCGCCACAGGCGGGGACCTCCTCGGGCATGTTGTGTTCGATGTGCAGATCGCTCAGGATGCGGATCTTCATGCGGCGGCTCCCGGATGACTGTACGGACAGGGGTGGGGGATGGGTTTGCCCAGTATTTTTCAGAAGACTGGCGCGCGGGTCAAGCCGCCAGCCACGACCGGGTCACTGACGCGTCGTCGCCGCAGAAAGCAGAAAAGCCCGGACACTGTCCGGGCAAGACTGTCCACCTGGTGTTGCACCAGGGCGAGACAGCCGGGGGAACCGCTATGGCAAGGCGCCGCTTGTGCGACCGTCAGTTGGTGCCGGTCATGGTTGGCAGCAACACGCGGTAGATCTGGATGAACGCGGGCCCTAGCAACACCAGCAGGAGTGTGGGGAAGATCGTGAAAATCAGCGGAAACAGCAGCTTCAGCGCAATCTTCGCCGCCTGCTCCTCCGCGCGCATCCGGCGCTTGGTGCGAAGCATGTCGGACAGCACCCGCAAGGATTCGCCAAGGCTGGTACCGAAACGGTCCGCCTGGATCAGCATGGACGCGAATTTGTCGACGTCCTCGACGCCGGTGCGCAGCGACAGATTGCTCAACGCTTTCTCCTTCGAGAAGCCGGAGCGGAGCTCCAGCAGCATCAGTTGCAGTTCGTCGGCCAGCACCGGGCAGCGCAGCGCAAGTTCGTCGGCCACGCGCATCAGTGCGGCATCAAGGCCGAGGCCGGCTTCCACGCAGACCGTCAGCAGGTCGATGACGTCGGGGAACTCCTCGAACACCGTTCTCTGGCGTGCCGTCACTTTCCGGGACAGCACGATATTCGGAATGTAGTAACCGATCGCGGCCAGCACTGCCAGCACCGCGAACATCATGCTCTGTTCCTGGAATGCCGGGACACTGCTTGTCGCGATCAGTCCGATCATCGGGAGCGCCACCGCCAGCAGCGTCTTGGCGGCGAAGTACAGCGGGGCGGCGCTCGCATCGCGCCATCCGGCGTTCATGAAGCGCACGCGCAGCTGCGAATTCTCCCAACCCTCCTTGGGCAACGAGAGCCGCGAGACCGGCTGCGCCCATTTCACGAGCTTCTCGACCCAGGCCTGCTGCTGCCCGGCGTTGCCCGGGACAGTGCCAGTCTCGTTGGCGATCTGTTCCATCCTGCCGCGCATGCGGTCTGGCGAGAACACATAGAGCACGCCAAGTACCGTGCCGAATGCCGCAACGAAGACCAGCGCCAGCACGATCAACTGGTCTGCCCGAAACCCCTGCATGATGTCTTGCATGATCGACTCCCCCTCAGGATGCGCGCTCAAGCCTGCCTGTTGTTATCTGACTCATACCCGGATGCGGATGATCTTGCGCATCCACAGCACGCCGAAGATCATCGACGTCATGGCGGTACCCACCATTCGCCATCCAATCGGGTCTTCCCACAGCACCCGCATGAATCCCGGGTTGACCACCATGATCAGGCCCGCCGTGCCGAACGGCAGCAGGCCGAGAATCCACGCGGAGAGTCGCCCTTCGGCCGAGAGCACGCGGATCTTGTCGAAGAGCTTCAGCCGCTCGCGCACCATCGTGGCGATCGTGTCGAGGATCTCCGCCAGGTTGCCGCCACTCTCGCGCTGGATTAGCACGGCGATGACGAAGTAGCGGAGGTCGCCAACAGGCACACGCATGGCGAGGTTCGTCATGGCCTCGTCGAGCGCCACGCCATAGTTGATCTCTTCGAACGTGGTGCGGAACTCGGGACCCAGCGGCGCCTTGATTTCCTGGCCGACCATGCCGAGCGCCCCGGCGAACGAGTGGCCCGCACGCAGCGCGCGGCTGATCATGTCGACGGCGTCTGGCAGCTGCACTTCCATTTGCTTGAGCCGCTTGGTGCGCAGCCGCATGACATGCAGGAACGGCAGCAACCAGACGAATGCCACGCAGCCCAGTATGATCGGCAGCGGCACCGGCACCAACGGAATCAGCGCCACCGCGCACAGCACCACCAGGCCGCAGTAGCCGAACAGCTGTGCCACGGACCATGTGCTGCCGGACTGCTCGAGCCAGCGGTCCAGCGCGCCGATACGCGGCACGCTCATTAGCCAGCGCTGCATCCGCGGCGAATCGCTGAGAAGGCGCTTCTTGAGAATGGACAGCCGTTCGGCGCTGACGTGTCCGCCGGCCGAAAGCGCTCTCAGCCGCGCTTCGATGCGCTTGGCCGCGGGGCCGTGGGCATTGTTCCACCACAGATAGATGGCTTCGACACTGAGCACCACGGCGACGAACAGCAGGATGCCGAAGGCATAGAAGATCGTGCTCATGTGTTACCCCCCGGATATGTTGTCGTTGATCAGTGCGTGGGCTCAGACTTCGTAGCGCCGCGCGGGATCGTAGGTCTCGTCCGGCAGCCCGACGCCAAAGACGCGCAGCCGCTCCGCGAACTTCGGATACACGCCCGTGGCCTTGAAGTGGCCGCGGACCGCGCCATCCTCGGCCACACCTGTGCGCTGGAACGTGAAGATCTCCTGCGTGTTGATGATGTCGCCTTCCATGCCGGTGATTTCCTGGATGCTGATGATCTTGCGCCGGCCGTCTGTCAGACGCGCCGCCTGCACGATCACGGTGATCGCCGAGGCGATCTGCTGGCGCATGGCCTTGGCCGGCATGGTCAGGCCTGCCATGCTGACCATGTTCTCGAGCCGCGTCAGCGCATCGCGCGGGGTGTTGGCGTGAATCGTCGTGAGCGAGCCCTCGTGGCCGGTGTTCATGGCGTTGAGCATGTCCAGCGCCTCGCCGCCACGGATTTCGCCGAGGATGATGCGGTCAGGGCGCATCCGCAGGGCGTTGCGCACTAGCGCGCGCTGGGTGATTTCTCCCTTGCCCTCGATATTGGGCGGCCGGGTTTCCAGGCGCAGGACATGAGGCTGGCGCAGTTGGAGTTCGGCGGCATCCTCGATGGTCACCACGCGTTCGTCTTCCGGGATGAAACCGGACAGGATGTTCAGCAGCGTGGTTTTCCCGCTGCCCGTGCCGCCCGAGACCAGCACGTTGATCTTGGCATGCGCCAGCGCCTGCAGCATTTGCGCCATCGGCTGCGTGAGGCTCTTCAGCTCGACCAGGTCGGACACTTGCAACGGGTTCACCGAGAAGCGACGAATCGACAGCAGCGGACCATCGATGGCAGACGGCGGGATGATGGCGTTGACGCGAGAGCCGTCCGGCAGGCGCGCATCCACCATCGGGCTGGTTTCGTCGATACGGCGGCCGACGCGGGACACGATTTTCTCGATGACTTTCATCAGATGGGCGTCGTCATAGAACACCACATTCGTCAGCTCGAGCTTGCCGCGCCGCTCCACGTAGGTTTGCCGTGCCGTGTTGACCAGGATGTCCGAGACCGTGGGGTCCTTCAACAGTGGTTCCAGCGGCCCGAAGCCGAACATCTCGTCATAGATCTCGACGGTGAGTTGTCGCCGCTCGTTGTCGTTGAGCAGCACCTTATGTTCCTCGATGATCAGGCTCACCAGCGAGGCGATCTCCTGACGCACCTGTTCCTGCGGGAAGTGCGCCAGGCGTTCCAGCTCCACGCGGTCCAGCACGGTCTCGTGCACGTCGCGCTTCAGCGCGTGGTACCCCGGCGATGTCGTGTTGGTGGCCATCGAGAAATGGATCGCGGCGTGACCATTTGCCGTGTAGGGTGTCCCGGCGCTGGCGAGCTGTTCGCGGATTGACATGATGGACTCCTTGCTAAGCGTATTCGGTTCGGGTGGCACTGATGGCACTGACGACTCTGATGGCTCTGATGGCTCTGACGGATCGATGGCCTGCGGATTCAGGTGCTACGGGCGCGCAGCATCAGCTTGCGCAACGGCGACACGCCCTCCTGCCGGCTGCGGCGCTCGGCTTCATGCGAGGGCGCCAACTGCATGGCCATCGCCTGCAGCGCCCGGGCGATGCTGCTGCGCTTGCTCAGCTTCGCAACCGGCTCGCCGTGGCTGACGGCTTCGTCCACGGCCGCCGGATCGTCTGGCAGGGTGAAGGACACCTTCATGCCGAAGATCTCCTCCATCGTGGTTCGGGGCACTTCGTTCTTGCGGCCTACGCGGTTCAGCACCACGCGAATCTTGTCGTCGGGGTAGTGCAGCGCGCGCAGGATGTCGAGCAACCGTCGGCTGGGGCGGCCGAATGCGATGCTCGGCTCGGTCACTACGCAAATGCGGTCGCTGTGGTCGAGCATGCTGATCGACAGCGGGTCGATGCTCTGCCCGACATCGAAGATCACGTAGTCGTAGTTCGGCTGCATGACCGACAGGATCCACTCGAGCTTTTCCTTCTGGATCTGGCTGGCACGCACCGGGTCGGCCGCGCCCGCCAGCATGTCGAATCCGTTGTCCACGTGAACGAGACAGGCTTCCAGGAACGCCGCGTCCATGCGATCGATCTGGCTGCAGATCTCCGACAACGTGCTGGGCGGCGCCTTGTCCGAGACGATGTACGTGAGATCCCCGAAATGGCGGTTCAGGTCGACGACGAGCACGCGCTTGCCGAAGTGGCGGGCGAGGGCGTCGCCAAGGTTTGCGGCCACGAAGCTGGTGCCCGCGCCACCCTTGCAGGAGATCATCGATATGACCTGCGCTACCTCCTGCATGCGCGGCACGTGTGTGGCTTCCACGCGCTTCAGCGCCTCGACAAGCTGGCCTTTGTCCAGCGGCCAGGGCAACACATCGCGCACGCCGGCGCGCATCGCCTGGATCAGCACGCTGGAGTCCTGGGATTGCGTGATCAGGATGCAGGGAAGTTCGGGGTGCTGCTGGCGCAGGGTTTCCACCCCGAACATCTGCGCGGGTCCGATTTCGGACAGATCGAGCACCAGCAAATCGGCCATGCGCAGCCGGCTCGCCTGGAACGGCAGCCGCGCCAGTCCTTCCTGCAGCGACGTGGTCTGGAAGTTTCCGGCGATGGTAGCGAGCCGATTGATCTCCGCCAGCCGTGCGGTGTCATCGGATGCAATCAGGATCTTCAGCATGGTGTCCTCGCGATGTTCGGGTCGGATGGATGGAATGGGTGTATTGGATGTCAGCTACAAACCGACCCGCCGGTCGATGTCTGCATGCTCTCGCGTGTCATGGTGGTCGTGAACGGCGGCATGCCGATGCGCAACCGCGTCACGGGGATCATGGTGGCGATGGTCACGTTGGACACGCTCACGGTTACTGTCTGACAGGTGGAGCGCGCCGTGGCGGGATCGCTGTCGCAGCCCGTCGGGGCGTAGACCACGCTGATGTTCGAGTCCTGCAGCAGCGGCAGCATGTTCTCCATCCTGGTCTTGATGATGCTGGCGCCGGAGTCGCAGACCACGGCCGATCGCGCGGCCATGCGCGTGACTTCGGCCGCAGTGTTCCAGTAGAACAGCACGCGCGAGAACTCCATGATGCCGATCAGCAGCGTGAAGAACATGCCGGCGATAAGGGCGAACTCCACGGCGGCCAGGCCGCGCTGGCGTGCGACGCGGAGCGGATGGGCGCGATGTTTCATAGCACTTGCCTCATGACGGTGGTGATGTCGCCGAAAGTCAGGCCGGACACGTTGATGAACGACTGCAGCGGCGTGTAGGTGTAGCCGCTGATCCTGACGGCGATCAGGTTCACGGTGCCGGCCTGCGTGCCGCTGCCACCACTGGTGCTGTCGTAGGTTGCGACGTTGCTGAACGTTTGGGTGGCGCCGGGGCAGCCGGACGAATCGACGCGATCGCAGATGATCACCATGGCGGTGGTCAACCCGGGTGCCAGAGGCTGGCCCGAGCAGGCGGTGTTCCCATAGGCCGCCAGACACTTGGTGGCCGCCGTCGGGTAGGCGACGTCATCGGGCGAGTATTGCGACAGGTAGCGCGCTGCCGAGCGGGTGGCCTTGGTCAGCGTGTCGTACTGGTAGATCGCGCGGCCGAACTCGGCCACGCCGCACGCCATCAGCAGCATCGGCACGAGCATGATGCCGAACTCGACTGCGGCGACGCCGCGCTGGCGCCTGCGTGATTGCCTGTGTGCGTTGGTCAGTCGTTTCATGATCGACTCCCGTTTTGACGCCTATTGCACCAGCACTGGGACGAGCGGGCCGACGCCGGTACTCGCACCCGGCATGCCCTGCGTGGCGCAGGGGCTGCCTGGCAGGCTCGAGTCGCCGCGATACTCGAGATGTACCGTGTCGATGTTGCCGCCCTGCTGCATGGGGTCGACCATCAACACGCAGGCCCAGCCCGTGACGTTGGCCTGATGGGTGCCCGGCGTGCTGAACGTCGAGCAGTCAACGATCGGCGCCAGCACCAGGCGCCGGTCAGCGCCAGCCTGATAGGTGGCCTGCGACGCGGCTGTGCCTTTCGTGCTCAGGCCGGTAACGGAGTCCCCCTGATAGGGCTGATAAGCCTTGCGGGCAGCCAGGAAGTTCGGCTGGGAGGTACCCTTGCTGTCGGTCGATGTGCCGTTGTAAGCGTTGCTCTGCGCCGTCCACGTTGTGCTCGTGTAGGCGAAACCCGTAAAGTCGGTCACGCCGGTGGTCTTGTTCGTGGCGATGCCGAAGCGGCTGTTCCACGCGTCCGAGAGCGAGGCCTTGTTGCCGGTCGTACCGATCTGGGTGTTCAAGGCGGGCAGATTGCATTGCCCCGCTCCCTGAAGCTGGGTGTCCAGAGCAGGTGTGTTGCCCTTGCCACCGCTCAGGTCGGCCCAGCCGAAATTCCCGCCTCCGTAGACGCCTCCGCCCGAGGTCCCTATCTTGGCTGTCAGCCATTGACCGATCGTGTATCCGCCGGGCACCGCCGGCGTAGCGGTGTCGGGTCTGCAGATGTACACAGGAATCGCGCAGGTGGTCTGCGCCGAAGTCGTCGTTGCGACAGCGAAGGCCCCAACAGTATTCGCTCCGATGTGGATGCCGGGAATTGCATTCAGTACCTGCGCGAACCAGTTCGCGATGTTGCCGCGCGAGACGTCGCATTTGACGTACTTGATCGTGTTCAGCGCATAGGTGACAGAGTTCTTGTCCAGAAAGGGATCCGCCAGCGAATCGCTGTAGGTCACGGATTCGGCCGATGTGATGTTCGGCTGCTGTTCCAGGTTGCCCTGGAACAGCACCAGATTGCGGGCCGCCGCGGTCAGGCCGGCGGCTTCGGAAACCGTTAGCGGGGTAGCACCGGTCAGGTCGCGCGCTGCGGCCAGCGCGCACGAATCCGCGCGGTTCTGCAACTCGCTCTTGCTCACATACAGTTTGCCGAGATCGAGTGCCAGGCCGATGAAGCCGACCAGCACCACGATCATGAGGCCGACGATGATGGCAACGGCGCCGCGCTGCCTCTCGTGAATGCGAGGCAGTGACATGCCGCGAGACCTGGTTGTGGACATGATGGTGCTCCCCGCGGTTTGCTTAGCGTTGGCTGCCGCCGCCCATACCCACGCCGCCATATCCGCCCGCGCCGAAGTCGATGCCGAAACCACCGACGGGGCTGCCCGTTCCGGTCTGGAAGCGGATCAGCGAGCGGTCGAAGTTACGCATGGCGGCTACGGCGGTCTTGCCGTCGGTGCCGTCCATGGTCGGCAATCCGGCCGGCGCATCCGGGTTGATGATCTGCTGCTGCTTGACCGCGGCGAGGGCCTCGCCGCGATGCTGGTCCCACGACGGCGTCGAGGTCATGCAGCCGGACAGTCCGATGCAGGCCAGGGTGCCAATCGCCAGCACTGTGGCGCCACGCGAAAGCTTGAGTGTCTTGTTCATGATCGTTCTCCTTGGTTTCCCTTGCGCGCGGCGGATCAGTTGCTGCCCGTGGTGCCGGTGGTGGTCGCGGCCCCGGCCCTTGCCTGGGCCAGGCGGAGCGCGGTGGCCTCGATGCGCGCGACACGCGCACTGTTGTCCTC
>NZ_ANKP01000061.1:0-38412 GCF_000319775.1 Cupriavidus sp. HMR-1 | reverse complement strand
GGCGTGGCGGCCAGGCGCTATGACGCCCGCGCGGGCACCTGCTACCTGATTCGCCCCGACCAGCACGTCTGCGCGCGGTGGCGCGCGGTCGATGCGAACCAGATCGCCGGGGCGATCGCTCGCGCCACATGCAATGTCGCAGCAAGCGCCGCGGCGCAATCGCCAGCCGCGGCACGCGCGCCGGCACTGGCCTGATAGACAGCCACCAGGAGACAGGCCCATGCCGCTCAACACCGCTCCCAATCTTGCCCATCCCGACGAGTTCTACGAGGCGCTCATCGCGATGCATCACGACCTCGATGACGCCGAAAGCCAGGCGGTCAACGCGAGACTGATCCTGCTGCTGGCCAACCACATCGGCGATCTCGACACGCTGCGCGAAGCGATGCGCCTGGCGCGCGATGTCGCGCTCGAGCCCGCCGCAAGCTAGCCACTTCCTTCCTGCCCGCCAGTGACCCGACAGGGGCGCGACAGACGCCCCGGGGCCAACTCGACCCTATTCCGGAGACAACCATGCATACCCAGAGCCTGGGCGCCGCCCCCGTCTTGCCTGAAATCCCGTCACACGCACTACCGCAAGTCCTTCCCGCGCAGCAGGAGGACGCGCTGTACCGCAAGGTCTGGCTGCGCATCATCCCGTTCCTGTTCATCTGCTACGTCGTGTCGTTCCTGGACCGGATCAACATCGGCTTCGCGCAGTTGCAGATGAAGCATGACCTTGGGTTCAGTGACGCGATGTACGGGCTGGGCGCCGCAGTGTTCTACGTTGGCTACGTGCTGTGCGAAGTCCCCAGCAACATGCTGTTGGCACGCTTTGGCGCACGCCGCACGTTCACGCGGATCATGCTGCTGTGGGGTGTCGCATCGGTGGGCATGATGCTGGTGTCGCAGCCGTCGCACTTCTATCTGCTGCGCTTCCTGCTCGGCGTGTTCGAAGCGGGCTTCTTCCCGGGCATCGTGCTGTACCTGACCTACTGGTTCCCGGCGCGTCGTCGCGCGGCGGTGATGGCGATCTTCTTTGCCGGCGTGGCCGTGGCCGGCGTGCTCGGCGGACTGATCTCGGGCTGGATCATGCGCGACATGGCGGGTGTGCTTGGGATGCGCGGCTGGCAATGGATGTTCGCGATCGAAGGCGCGCCGGCAGTGCTGCTGGGCCTGATCGCCGCCGTGTGCCTCGTCGATGGCCCACGCCAGGCGCGCTGGCTGACGCCGGCCGAGCAGGACTACCTGGTGGCCCAACATGAGGCGGAGTCGCGCGGCGCGGGTGGCCACGCCCATTCGATGCAGGCCCTGCGTCAGGCCCTGGCCAACCCACGGGTCTATCTGTTCGCGTTCATCTACTTCGCGCTGACGTGCGGCTCACTGACGCTGTCATTCTGGATGCCGCTCATGATTCGCGATTTCGGCATCCAGGACGTGGTGGCCGTCAGCCTCTACTCGGTCATCCCGAACGCCATCGGCGCGGTGGGCTTGATCCTCATTGCGCGGCGCTCCGACCGCCTCGGCGAACGTCACGGGCATTTTCTCTGCTGCACTGCAGGAGGCGCGCTGGCGCTGGCCGCGTTGACGCTACATGTGCCGAGCCTCGGGGTGTCGTTGGCGATCCTCTCCGTTGCCGCCGTGCTGATCTTCGCCGCGCTGCCGATCTTCTGGGCGCTGCCGCCAAGCCATCTGCCGGCCCAGACCGCCGCCACCGGCATTGCTTTCATCTCCAGCATCGGCATCACCAGCGGCATCGTCAGCCCCTGGGTCATCGGCCAGATCAAGGCGCACACGGGCAGCATGGACAACGCGCTGTACCTGTTGGCCGGGCTGCTGCTGGCCAGCGGGCTGGCGCTGTGGAAGGGCGTGCCGCGCACACCGACCGCGCACTAGCCCGGGGGGTGTTCCCCGATACCGGGCGCTTCATGCCCGATATCGGGGAAAAATCATTTGTTTCATGGTTATCCATGATGGAACACTTGTTGCTATATGCCTAGCATTGCAACACCTGACGCTTTCCATCAACAGGAGTGTTCCCATGAACCAGTCCTTCATGACCCGTGCCGCCGTGCTGATGGCGGTGTCGCTCGGCGCCGGTTCGGCGCTTGCGGTCGACGTGGCCGCAAGCCCGACGCTCAGCAAGATCAAGTCGTCCGGCACGATTTCGATCGGTCACCGCACATCGTCGATCCCGTTCTCGTACTACGACGCGAACCAGAAGGTGATCGGCTTCTCGCAGGACATCTGCGATCGCGTGATCGATGCGGTCAAGAAGGAAACCGGCACGCCGAATCTGCAGGTGCGCATGGTGCCCGTGACGTCGCAGAACCGGCAGTCGCTGGTCCAGAATGGCACGGTGGACCTCGAGTGTGGCGTGACCACCAACCTGAAGTCGCGCCAGCAGCAGGTGGCGTTCTCCACCACGTTCTTCGTGGCCGGCACGCGACTGCTGGTGAAGAAGGGTAGCCCGGTCCATGACTTCGGCGATCTGTCGGGCAAGGCCGTGGTGACGAACGCCGGCACCACGTCGGAACGCATCCTGCGCAAGCTCAACGACGAGAAGGGCGCCAACATCACGATCCAGAGCGCCAAGGACTATGGCGAATCGTTCCTGATCCTGCAGTCGGGTCGCGTGGCCGCGTTCATGATGGACGACGTGCTGCTGTCCGGCTCGCGCACGCTGGCGCCGAACCCGAATGACTGGGTGGTGGTGGGCACGCCGCAGTCGTTCGAGGCGTACGGCTTCATGATGCGCAAGGATGACCCCGGCTTCAAACAAGTCGTGGATGCCACCATGACGGGTCTGATGCGCAGTGGCGAGATCAACACGCTCTACACCAAGTGGTTCCTGAAGCCGGTGCCGCCGAAGAACCTCAGCTTCGACTTGCCGCAGAGTGAGCAGATCAAGAAGGCCTACGCCAATCCGAATGACGAGGCGTTCGAGTAACGCACTGGCGTTTCAGCCGCGCCGCGACGGGAGGTAGGCCCCCGTCCGGTGCAACTGCCCCTCCGTCTGTTCCAGCGCCCGGATCGCCCCCTTGCCCTTCTTCGCCAGCAGATGCTCGACCAGCGCCTCCACCATCGCCACGCCGCTTGTGATCGACGGGAAGAACGATGGGCTGTCGATGGCGAAGAGCAGTGTGCAATCGGCTTCCAGTGCGATCGGCGCCACCGTGCTGTCGGTCAAGGCAATCACCGTGCAGCCCGCCTCGCGCGCGGCGGTGGCCACGCGCATGCTTTCCTGCGAGTAGGGCGCGAAGCCGGCTACCAGCACCGCATCCTTGGGGCTCAATGCGCGCAGTTCCATCTCCAGCGTACCTGCGTCGCCACGGATCAGGCGCACCGAGCTGCGGAACAGCCCGTAAATGTAGTGAAACGAGAACGCGATCGGAAAGCACGAGCGGAAGCCCGCGACGTGGACCATGGGCGCCGCCGCCAGCAGTTCGGCCGCGCGTGGCAGCGCGTCGGCGTTGCTGGCCAGCAGCGCGTCGAGGTTGTGATGCTGCACTTCGATCATTTCCGCGAACATGCGGCTCGAGCCACTTTCCCGCACCACCTTGCGGGCGCGCCTGGCGTAAGGCTGGCTGTCGCCGTCGCGCACTGCCTCGACGAACAGTTCGCGCAATCCCTGCCAGCCTTCGAACCCGAGCGCCTGCGACAGTCGCACCAGCGTGGCGGGCTGCACCCCGGCGTTGCCGGCCACCTTGCGCATCGACTGGATGGCGATGTCGCGCGGGTGATCGAGCAGGTATCTGGCGCCACTCTGGAACTGCGCGCTCAGATTCGGGAAATCGGCGCGGAGTTGCGCCAGCAGCGCATCGAGCGACTGCGGCGGCTTGGGCGTGGAGGCGGGCATCTCTGGTTCAGGATTCTTGTGATGCAACGATTGTTGCACAGCTTGGCCCGCCGCAGGGCGCCCTTGTGTTGTGAACGGGTGGCGCCAGTGAGGCATCGTATGTTTCGTGCCGATGCTTCAATGAAACACTTGTTGCGTTGCCGGGACGTTGTTCCTATACTCACACCTGTTTCCGGGCAGACCCCCGCATCCCGCACCTCACCATGACGCACGTATTCCACCGCAATCCGAAGCAAACCTTGCCGGTCGCCGTTGGCGGCCAGGGTATCGAACTGATCGACAGCAATGGCAGGCGCTACCTCGACGCTTCGGGCGGCGCGGCGGTTTCCTGTCTCGGTCATGGCCACCCGCGCGTGATCGAGGCGATCAAGGCGCAGGTGGACACCATTGCCTACGCGCATACGTCGTTCTTTACCACCGAGGTGTCAGAGACGCTGGCCCGGACGCTGGCCGATGCGGCCCCCGGAGATCTCGATCATGTGTACTTCGTGTCCGGTGGCTCCGAGGCGGTGGAAGCCGCATTGAAGCTGGCGCGCCAGTACTTCGTGGAGATCGGCCAGACGCAACGCCGCCACTTCATCGCGCGGCGCCAGAGCTATCACGGCAATACGCTTGGCGCGCTGGCGATCGGCGGCAATGCGTGGCGTCGCGAGCCGTTCCTGCCGCTGCTGGTGCCGGCGCACCATGTGTCGCCGTGCTATGCCTACCGAGATCAGGCGGCCGGCGAAACCGACACGCAGTACGCGCAGCGTCTGGCCGACGAACTGGAAGCAAAGATCCTCGAACTCGGCCCCGACTCAGTGGCCGGCTTCGTCGCCGAGACTGTGGTCGGCGCTACTGCAGGGGCGGTGCCGCCGGTGGCCGATTACCTGAAGCGTATCCGCGCCGTGTGCGACAAGTACGGCGTGCTGCTGATCCTTGACGAAGTGATGTCGGGCATGGGCCGGACGGGTTACCTGTTCGCGTGCGAAGAGGACGGCGTGGTGCCCGATATCGTGACGATCGCGAAGGGCCTCGGCGCCGGCTACCAGCCGATCGGCGCGATGTTGTCGACGTCGCGCATCTATGACGCGATCATCGGTGGCAGCGGCTTCTTCCAGCACGGCCACACCTATATCGGTCATGCGACGGCCTGCGCGGCAGCGCTGGCCGTGCAGCGCACGATTGTCGAGGACAAGTTGCTGGACAACGTGCTGGCGCGTGGCGAACAGCTGCGCGCGCGCCTGCGCGAATCGCTCGGCGACCATCCGAACCTTGGCGACGTGCGGGGCCGTGGGTTGTTCGTCGGCGTGGAGTTCGTGGCCGATCGCGCCACCAAGGCCACGCTCGACCCGGCGAAGAAGACGCACGCCGTGCTCAAGCGCACCTGCATGGAGCATGGCGTGCTGGTTTATCCGATGGGCGGCACGGTCGATGGCATCCACGGTGACCACGTGCTGTTTGCGCCGCCGTTTATCTGCACGCCCACCGACATCGACAACATCGTAGACCGCTTCACGCAGGCCGTGAAAACGGTACTGCCGGCCTGAGGAGCGCGACGATGCCGAACCAGAATCCTGTCGCTACCGCTGACACCTTGCGCCGCCCGTTCGCCCTGGCGGTGGCCCCGAATGGCGCGCGCAAGACGCACGCGGACCACGCGTGCCTGCCGGTCACGCCCGACGAGCTGGCGCAGTGCGCGCGCGAATGCGTGGATGCCGGCGCTGCGATGATCCATCTGCACGTGCGCAAGGCCGACGCCACTCACAGCCTCGAAGTGGCCGACTACGAGCCGGCCATCGCCGCGGTGCGCAAGGCCGTGGGCAATGCGCTGGTGCTGCAACTGACCACCGAGGCGGTCGGTATCTACCAGCCGGCGCAGCAGATCGCGACCGTGCGTGCGCTGCGCCCCGAGGCCGCATCGGTGGCCATTCGCGAACTCGTGCCCAATGCCGCCGCGTTGCCTGCCGCCGCAGAGTTCTTCCAGTGGATGCACCGCGAGCACGTAGTGGCGCAATACATCCTCTACGATGCCGACGACGTGCGCCGCTATGCGGCCCTGCGCGAAAGCGGCGCGATTCCGGCCGGGCGGCACTGGGTGCTGTTCGTGCTGGGACGGTATTCGGCCGGACAGAAGTCGTCGCCGGCGGACCTGCTGCCGTTCCTGGCCGCGTGGCGCGAGACCGGACTCGATCAGTCTGGCGTCGAATGGGCGGTCTGCGCATTCGGCAAGCAGGAGGCCGATTGCGCGGCCACGGCCGTGATGCTGGGCGGCCACGCACGTATCGGCTTCGAGAACAACATGACTTTGCCCGATGGCGCGATGGCGCCGGACAATGCCGCGCTGCTGCAAGCGGTGCGCACGCCGCTCGTCGCGCTTGGCTATGCCGCGATGACGGCTGATGCGCTGCGCGAGCGTTTCGCGGGCTGAGAAAGCCGTCTGGCGACGACAGCAGGGCAGGGCGGATTCCGGTACGCTAGGCGTTTCATCGTTCCCCAGAAGGAGTGCCGATGTCGACCAGCCCGTCCCGCCAGTCTTCCCTGACCGAAGCGCCGCCACGGGCGCGTGACGTCGTGCACGCGCTGCGCGCGTCGCGCATCCGTGAAGTGGCCAATGCAGGGATCGGCCTGCCTGACGTGCTGCCGTTCTGGTTCGGCGAATCGGACCAGGTCACGCCGTCATTCATCCGCGATGCTGCGAGCCGCGCGCTCGCCAACGGCGCCACCTTCTACAACCACAATCTTGGCATCGCGCCGCTGCGGGCGGCGTTGTCCGAGTACGTGACCCGATTGCACGGGGCCACGCCAGTCGACCATATCGCCGTGACCAGCGCGGGCGTCAATGCGCTGATGCTCGCCGCGCAACTCGTCACCGGCCCCGGCGACCGTGTGGTGGCGGTGACCCCGCTGTGGCCAAATCTGGTCGAGATTCCGCGCATCCTTGGCGCGACCGTAGAAACGGTGACGCTGGACTACGGCGCGGATGGCTGGACACTCGATGTCGACAAACTGCTGGCCGCGCTGACGCCGGGCACGCGCGCCGTGATGATCAATTCGCCGAACAACCCGACCGGGTGGGTCATGCCCCGCGCCGCGCAGCAGGCCGTGCTCGACCACTGCCGCCGCCACGGCATCTGGATCATCGCCGACGAAGTCTACGAGCGGCTTTACTACGGCGACGAGGGAGCGGTCGCGCCATCGTTCCTTGATATCGCCGGCCGCGACGAGCGCGTCATCGCGGTCAACTCGTTCTCGAAGGCATGGCTGATGACCGGCTGGCGGCTCGGCTGGATGGTGGTGCCATCTTCGATGATGGACGACCTGGGCAAGCTCATCGAATACAACACGTCCTGCGCACCGTCGTTCGTGCAGGAGGCCGGCGTGGTGGCCGTGCGTGAGGGCGAGGCATTCACTCAGGACCTGGTAAAACGGCTGCGCTCGGCGCGTGATCATCTGGTGAGCGCGCTATCGGCATTGCCCGGTATCGACGCGCACGCGCCGGACGGGGCGATGTATGTGTTCTTCCGCCTGAAAGGCACGACCGACAGCCTCGATCTGTGCAAGCGGCTCGTGCGCGATGCGCATCTAGGGCTGGCACCGGGGAGCGCGTTCGGTGACGAGGGCGAGGGCTTTGTGCGGTGGTGCTATGCGTGCGACGAGGCGCGGCTCGATGAGGGGGTGAAGCGGTTGCGGGGGTATCTGGGGCGGTAGCGGTTGATGGGCCTGACCCTCTGGCCCGGCCCCTCCCGCTCAAGCTATCTCTACACACCTCTATTTCAAACTTCCCACCGTCTCCGACTCCCCCCACCATCCACCGCCCAGCGCCTGCATCAGCGCGGCTGAATCCGCCAGCCGCGTGGCGCGGGCCTGGGCCAGATCCAGCGCCGCCTGTCGTGCCTGCCGCTCGGCGTCGAGTACCGTGAACTGGCTTACGCCGCCAAGCCGATACTGCTCGTTGACAATCGCCAGTGTGTCGCGCGTCTGCTTGGCGTTGTCCGCGCGCGCCTGCAGCGTGCCAGCGTCGGCGTCCAGCGCACGCAGGGTGTCGGCAACGTTCTGCAGCCCCTGGAGCACCGCCTGCCGATAGGCGCCCAACGATGCTTCGTAGGCAGCTTCCTTGGCGCGTTTCTGCGCGCGCAACTCGCCGCCGTGGAACACCGGCTGCACGACACCGGCGGCCAGGCTCCACACATTGAAGCTGTTGAACAGGTCGCTCATGCGCATGGCCTGCGTGCCGCCGCTGGCGGTCAGCGTGATCTGTGGATAGAGATTGGCCGTGGCCACGCCGATATCCGCCGAGGCCTGATGGAGCAGTGCTTCTGCCGCCCGAATATCGGGGCGGCGCCGCGCCAGTTCGGAGGGCAGGCTTACCGGCAGCGTCTCGGGCAACTGCATGTCTTCGAGCCGGAATTCGGGAAGCTGAGCGGCGGCGGGAGTCTGGCCGGTGTAGACGGCGAGCTGGTGACGCGTGGCATCGATCTGCTGCGACAGTCCCGGAATCAGCGCCTGTGTCTGCGCCAGTTCGGCCTGCTGGCGCTGCACGTCGACGCGCGCGACACCACCCTGGCCGAGGCGCTTCTGCATGATGGCTAGCTGGCGCATCTGCGCGTCGGCCATGGCCACGGTATCGGCCAGTTGCGCGCGCAGCCCGGCCTCGCGAATCGCCGCCGTGGCGACGTTGGCCGCGAGCGAAAGCCGGGCCGCCTCGAACTCGTAGCGCTGGTAGTCGACTGCGGCCTGCAAGCCTTCCAGTTCCCGACGCTGACCACCGAACAGATCCAGCGCATAGGACACCTGCACACTCGCATTGTAGAGCGTGAACGGTCCAGGGCTCGGGAACTGCGTGATGCCGACCGACTGCAGGTTGACCTGCTGCCGCGTTGCGTTGAAATTCGCGTCTACCTGCGGGAAGCGCGTGGCGCCGGTACGAGCCGCGAGATTCTCCTGCGCCTCGCGCAGCTTGGCCTGCGCTTGCGTCAGCGTCGGGCTGTTAGCCAGGGCCACGCGGATGGTTTCATCGAGCTGCGGATTGCGGAACAGCGTCCACCATTGCGCGGGGACGTCGCCTTCCACCAGCGATTGCGATGGGTAGTCCTTCGCGTCAAGGCGTTCAGGCTGCGGGCCCGATGTGTAGCGAGCGTCAGCTGGCGCATCGGGCGTGCGGAAATCCGGGCCGACAGCGCAGCCGGCCATCGACATCGCGGCGGCGCACATCAACAGCGTGGGGATCGCGCGCATGGCGGTCTCCTTTCAGTCGAGCGTGCGCTTGTAGAAGCGCACGGCAATGGTGAGGACGATCACCGTGAACAGCGCCACGGGCCACACGTTCGGCCAGAGTTCGATCCAGCCGCTGCCCTTGAGCATGATGCTGCGGATCATCCGGTTGAAGTAGGTCATCGGCAGCACGTTGCCGATCCACTGCGCCCACGTTGGCATGCCCGCGAACGGGAACATGAAGCCGGACAGCAGGATATTGGGCAGGAAGTAGAAGAACGTGAGCTGCAGCGCCTGCAACTGGTTGGCCGCCAGTGAGGACAGCGTGATGCCCACGGTCAGGTTGGCCGCGATGAACAGCAAGGCGGCCAGATACACGGCCACGGGTGACCCGACGAACGGCACGCCGAACACGAAGTGCGCAGCCAGCAGGATGATCGTCGCCTGAATCAGTCCGATGAAGATGTACGGGATGATCTTGCCCGAGATCACCTCGAGCGGCTGCACCGGCGTGGCCAGCAGGTTTTCCATCGTGCCGCGCTCGCGTTCGCGCGTCATGGCCAGGCCGGTCATCATGACCATCGTCATTGTCAGGATCGTGCCCATCAGCCCCGGCACGATGTTGTACTGCGTGATGCCCTCCGGGTTGTAGAGCCGCTGCACGTTGACGTCGAAGGCGGGTTGCCCGCCGGCCAGTGGCGCCAGCGCGCCCTTCAGGTCGATCCGGGCAACGGTGGCCGGGAGTTGCGCCAGCGCGGCAATGGCCTGGCCCGTCGCGGAAGGATCGGTGGCATCGGCCTCGACCAGGATCGAAGGGCGATCGCCATGCAGCAGGCGTCGCGAGAAATCGGCCGGAATGCTGACCACGAACTGCACATCGCCGCGCATCAGCGCCTCGCGACCGGAGGCCTCGTCCGGCATCGTGCGCACCACCTTGAAGTACGTGGTGTTGTCCAGCGCGGCAATGAAGGTGCGGGAGAAGTCGCTGTGCTCGGCCACGATGACCGCGGTGGGCATATGGCGTGGATCGCTGTTGATCGCAAAGCCGAACAGCAGTAGCTGGATGATCGGTATCCCGATCATCATCCCGAACGTGACGCGATCGCGCCGCAGTTGCAGGAATTCCTTCAGGACGATGCTCCACCAGCGTTGCGCCGAGAAGCGGGAGATCTGACGGCGCACGGCTTTCACGCGTCCCCCTTCGGCCCGGTGGCCCTCTTGGTGGCTTCCTCGGCGGTTTCCTTGGTGGCTGCCTTGGCGGGAACGGCCATGTTGTCCTGCGCATCACCCATCATGTGGATGAAGACGTCCTCCAGGCTCGTCTCCACCGGCTCGATGCGGTGATCCCGGCCGGCGTACTGCCTGAGCGTCTGTTCGAGCGCGGTGCCGTCCTTGCCCGTGACATGCAGCTCCGTGCCGAACGCGACGGTCTGGTCCACGCCGGGCTTGCCCTGCAACTGGGTCGACAGTTCGGCCAGTTCGTCGCCCGAAACGCTCCACGTGGTCAGGTTCTGGCTGGCGACGACTTCGGCCGAAGTGCCTTGCGCCAGCAGCTTGCCGTAGGCGATATAGGCGAGCTTGTGGCAACGCTCTGCCTCGTCCATGTAGTGCGTGCTGACCAGCACCGAGATGCCACGGGCGGCCAACTGGTGCAACTGCTCCCAGAAGTCGCGGCGGGCCTTGGGGTCCACGCCGGCCGTGGGTTCGTCGAGCAGCAGCAACTGCGGTTCGTGCAGCAGGCACGCGGCCAGCGCCAGGCGCTGCTTCCACCCGCCGGAAAGCGAACCGGCCAGTTGTTCGGCACGCGACGCCAGCCCGAGGTCCTCGAGCGCGCGGTCCACGACCTCGCGCCGGTTCGGCATGGCATACACGCGTGCGACGAAGTCCAGGTTCTCGCGGATCGACAGGTCTTCCCAGTAAGAGAAGCGCTGCGTCATGTAGCCCACATTGCGCTTGATCTCGGCGGACTCCTTGATGATGTCGAAGCCCAGGCAGGTGCCCGCGCCGGAGTCCGGCGTCAGCAGTCCGCACATCATGCGGATCGAGGTGGTCTTGCCGCTGCCGTTCGGGCCCAGGAAGCCGAAGATCTCGCCACGGGCGACCTGCATCGTCAGGTCGTTGACCACGTGCTTGTCGCCGAAGTGCTTGTTAAGGCCGTGCACGTCGATAGCCAGTTCGTCGCTCATGATTGCGTGACCTCGACAGGCTGGCCCGGGCGCAGCTTCGGTGCTTCGGCAGGGTCCGGACGTGCCTCGATCAGGAATACGAGCTTGCGGCGTGTCTCGTTGCTGTAGATGACCGGTGGCGTGAACTCGGCTTCGTTCGAGATATAGGTGATCTTTGCCGCCACCGGGGCCGCGCAACCGTCGCAGCGGATATGGACGGCCTGCCCGTTCTTGAGCGCGCCGACCACGGTCTCAGGTACGTAGAAGCGCACCTTGACGTTGGCGGCGGGCAACATGCGGACCACGGTGCTCCCCGCGGGCACCCACTCGCCGGGGCGGAACGGCACGTCGTAGACCAGGCCCGGCACCGTGGCATTGACGAACTTGCGCGATAGCTTCCACTCGGCCTGCGCCAGCGCGGCGCGCGCGGCATCCACCTGCGCGCTTTGCGCGGCAAGCTGGTCCTTGCGACCCGGCAGGCGCGCGACGTCGATATCGCGCTGCAACTCGCGCACGCGTGCCGCGTCCGCATCCGCCGTGGCGCGGCTGTCGTCAAGCTGCTGTCTGGAGACGCCGCCGATCTCGAACTGGGCTTCGTCGCGCCGGCGTTGCGCCGCGCTGCGTTGGGCCTGCGCCTGCGCCTGCGACAGTTGCGCCTGGGTCACGGCCACTTCCACGGGGCGCTTGCCGATCTGGATATCGGCAAGCTGCGCCTCGGCCGCGCGTAGCTGCTCGGCGGCCTGTTGCCGCGCGGCGCGCTCGTCGTCGGATTCCAGCACGAATAGCGGCGCACCATCGGCCACCTGCTGGCCACGGTCGACCGACAGCTTTTCCAGGCGGCCCGCGAATGGCGACGCCACAGAGACGAACTCGCCCTCCACGTAGCCTTGCCAACTGACGGCCTTGTCATTGCTGCACGCGGCCAGTGTCGTGGCCATGAGGAGCAGGGACCACGCATGACGGGGGACAGGATTGAACATACGGGCTCCGGATGGGCTTATTTGTCTTGGGACGGGGTGCCGGCGGACAGCCCGTGGGTGAGCAGGGCGGTGACGTGGCGCACGAGCGTTTCGGTATCGATATCGGCCGCGCCGGGAAGGCCGCGCCAGATGTGCGTGGTGGCGGGCGGCAGCAGCGCCAGCCCGATCAGCGACACCATGACGAGGGCCGGTTCGAGCCCCGGGGTCAGCTTGCCTTGCGCGTGGGCGGCTGCCAGTGGTCCCATGATCAGCGAGGCACGCCGCAGGGCTACGCGCTCGACCATCCGCTCGCGCAGATGGCCATCGGTACCGACGATCTCCCGGATCCACAGGCCCGGAAACCACGGCGTGGCAGACGCCGTGCGGATCAGTTGGCCCGCCAGCGCCGGGATCACCGTCACGATGTCACCGGCGTGCCCGGCCAGGGTGTCGAACACCTGCTCGAACAGCGGCTCCAGCCGTTCGTCGAAGACGGCATCGAGCAGTAGCTCCCGATCGTGGAAGTAGTAGTGGACCAGTGCTGGCGTGACGCCAGCTTCGGCGGCGATCGCTTTGGTGGAGGTGGCGGCCACGCCGTGGCGCGCGAACAGAGTGACAGCGGCGTCGATCAGGCGGTTGCGCTGATCGGCATCATTGGCGTTGGCCGTAGGGCGTCCCGGCCGGCGCTGTCGCGGTGCCGGGGACGTATCGGGCGAGGACTTGGCTGGCATCAGTCAACTCCAGACGGTATCGAGTAGATATTAATTTTCGAATTAATTAATTCAAGATCGGTTACAAAATCGAGTGAGAGCGCAGCGCGCTGGATATGCTGCGCTGCAACAATGCACGGTAGACATGTCATGGGGCTTTGGCTAAGCTGCCCGCCAATCCACTGGATGCCTGCATGCGCGCATCCACTGCCCCCAATTCCTATGTCGCGTTCTTGCCCGCCAGCCGCTCCGCAGCGGTTGCGCCCGAGCTTTGCCCGCCGCTTTGCCGTCCCGTTTGCCGCCGTACTGGTGGTGGGCGGGCTGGCATTGCCGTGGGCGGCGCACGCGCAGGAAGCCACCGGGCCCGGGCAGGAAGCCGTGTCCGATGTGGAAAGCCCGTTCGCCATCCATGGGCAGACCACGTATATCTGGCAGCGCAAGCCGTCTTTCGGCGCGGGGTACTCCGGCGAGAACAGCCTGACGCCCGATCGTGCCAAGAGCTATTCGTTCACGGCCACGCTCGACCTGGGATTGCGGCTCTGGCAGGGCGCCGAGTTCCATTTCAATCCGGAGGTGGCCCAGGGCGTGCCATTCTCCGAACTGCATGGCGTGGGTGGCCCCTCCAATGGCGAACTGGCCAAGACGGCCAGCACCAACCCGAAGTTCTACCGCGCGCGGGCCTTCATTCGTCAGACGTGGGGGCTGGGGGGGGGCGATGAAAAGCTCGAGGCCGATTTCAACCAGTTCGCCCGCACCGTCGACAAGCAACGCGTGGTGCTGACCGCCGGCAACTTCAGCGTGCTCGATGTCTTCGATCAGAACCCCTACGGGTCCGATCCACGCACGCAGTTCATGAACTGGTCGTTCCTGACGCACGGTTCGTTCGACTACGCGGCTGATGCGCGGGGCTACAACTGGGGGGCTTCAGTCGAGTACATCGGCGATGGCTGGTCGGCGCGTTTCGGCCGTTTCCTGCAGCCGCTCGAATCCAATGGCCAGGAGCTCGACACGCGCATGTTCGAGCACTACGGCGACGTGCTGGAACTCGAAAAGCGCTACCAGATCGGTGGCCGCCCGGGCCAGGCCCGGCTGCTGCTGTGGCGTAACAAGGCGAAGATGGGGGCGTTCAACGATGCCATCGCTTTCGGACTGGCCAACAACGTGACACCGGACGTGGCCGACGTGCGCCGCGAACACGCGAAGGTGGGCGTGGGGCTTGCGTTCCTGCAGGAGGTCAACGATTCGCTGGGCCTGTTCCTGCGGGCCAACTGGTCCGACGACAAGACCGAAACCTACGCGTTCACGGAAATTGGCCGGCAGGTGTCGTGGGGCGGCACGCTCAGGGGAACGGCGTGGGGTCGCCCCAATGACGAGGTGGGGCTGGGGATGGCGATCAACATGCTGGGGGCCAACCATCGCAACTATCTGGCGGCGGGTGGCCTGGGCGCGTTCCTGGGGGATGGGGCGCTCAACTACGGCCCCGAGCAGGTATTCGAGATCTACTACAGCTTCGCGGTCTGGAAGACGCTGAGCCTGAGCCCGGACTTCCAGTACATGCGGAACCCGGGCTACAACCGGGATCGCGGGCCCGCCAGGTTCATCGGCATCCGGGCCCACGCGGAGTTTTGAGTCAGTGCGGTCCTACTGCCGCGCATTGCGCCGGTTATCCGGCCACGGCGTGTTGTAGTTGGTGCGGAACGGATTGATGTCCAGCCCGCCGCGGCGCGTGTAGCGTGCGTAGACCGCGAGCTTCACCGGCTTGCACATGCGCATGACGTCCGTGAAGATCCGCTCGACGCACTGCTCGTGGAACTCGTTGTGATTCCGGAACGAGATCAGGTACTTGAGCAGGCCTTCCTGGTCGATCGGCGCGCCCACGTAGCGGATCTGCACGCTGCCCCAGTCTGGCTGGCCCGTGACCAGGCAGTTCGACTTGAGCAGGTGCGACACCAGCGTTTCCTCCACCGGCGACTCTTCCTGCTCGGCCGACAGCAGCGTCGGATCGGGTTCGTAGACATCGGTCTCGATGTCGAGCCGGTCCAGCAGCAGCCCGTCCAGTTCGCCCATCTTCTGCGTGCCGAGGTCGGCCTCGGTCACCAGCCGGACCTGCACCGTGCCGCCCGTGGCCTCGGAGAGGTCGTGATGCAGCAACTGCTGCAGCGCCTCGGGCGAAGCGATCCTGGTCTGGTTGAACGAGTTCAGGTACAGCTTGAACGACTTCGACTCGACGATGTTCGGCGTATCGGCAGGAATGATGAACGTGGCCAGCGCCACCTGCGGCTTGCCCTTCAGGTTCAGCCACGATACCTCGTAGGCATTCCAGATATCCACGCCGAAGAAGGGCAGCGCGCGCCCTTCCGGCAGGCCGATCTCCGCGCGTTTCGGCTGGCGCGGGATCGGGAACAGCAATGATGCGTCGTATTCGGTCTTGTACGCCGAGGGCTTGCCCAGCGGCGAGTGCTCAGGAAGCGTCATGATCGGGGGCGTCAGGAAAGGAATAGCTTGTAGACGGGGTTGTCGGTCTCATCCCAGTGTACGTAACCGAGCGTCGAAAGGAAGCTGCGGAACGCGCGCTTCTCGTTCTTCGGCACCTGGATGCCGACCAGGATGTTCGACGTGTCCGCGCCCTGGTTCCGGTAGTGGAACAGGCTGATGTTCCAGTTCGGGCTCATGCTGGACAGGAACTTCATCAGCGCGCCCGGGCGCTCCGGGAATTCGAAGCGATACAGCAGCTCGTCATGCGCCAGCGGCGAATGTCCGCCGACCATGTAGCGGATGTGCTGCTTGGCCAGTTCGTCGTTCGACAGGTCGAGCGTATCGAAGCCATGGCGGCGGAAGTTGGCGGCGATCTTGTCGCTCTCCGCGCGGCTGGCGATCTGCACGCCGACGAAGATATGCGCCACGCCCTTGTCGGCGATGCGGTAGTTGAACTCGGTCACGCTGCGCGTGCCGACCTGTTCGCAGAAGCGCTTGAAGCTGCCGCGTTCCTCGGGGATCGTCACGGCGAAGACCGCTTCGCGCGCTTCACCCACTTCGGCGCGCTCGGCCACGAAGCGCAGGCGGTCGAAGTTCATATTGGCGCCGCAGGCGATCGCCACCAGGTGCTGGTGCTTGAGCTTCTCGCGCTCGGCGTACGCTTTGAGGCCGGCCACGGCCAGCGCGCCGGCCGGCTCGAGGATGCTGCGGGTGTCCTGGAACACATCCTTCAGGCCCGCGCAGATCGCATCGGTATCGACCAGGATGATGTCGTCGACCAGTTCACGCGTGATGCGGAACGTCTCCTTGCCCACCAGCTTCACGGCGGTACCGTCCGAGAACAGGCCCACATCCTTCAGTTCCACGCGCTTGCCGGCGTCCACCGAGCGCTTCATGGCATCGGAATCGAACGTCTGCACGCCGATCACCTTGATCTCGGGGCGCACCGCCTTGACGTAGGCGGCGATGCCGGAGATCAGGCCGCCGCCGCCGATGGCGACGAAGATCGCGTGGATCGGGCCAGGGTGCTGGCGCAGGATCTCCATCGCGATGGTGCCCTGACCAGCGATGACCTCGGGGTCGTCGAACGGGTGGATGAACGCGAGCTTGTGCTTCTTCTCGAGTTCGGCCGCGTGCAGGTAGGCATCGCTGTACGACTCACCGTGCAGAACGATCTGCACCCACTCGCCGCCGCGCTCGCGCACGGCGTCGATCTTCACCTGCGGCGTGGTGGTCGGCATGGCGATGATCGCCTTGCATTGCATGCGGGCCGCCGCCAGCGCCACGCCCTGCGCGTGGTTGCCTGCCGAAGCGGCGATCACGCCGCGCTTGAGTTCCTCGGGCGTGAGGGACGCCATCTTGTTGTACGCCCCCCGCAACTTGAACGAGAACACCGGCTGGGTGTCCTCGCGCTTGAACCAGACCGCATTGCCGGTGCGCGCCGACAGCGCGGGCGCATAGGTCAATTCGGTTTCCTGGGCCACGTCATAGACCTTGGCAGTCAGGATTTTTTTCAGATAGTCGGGCTTGGCGGGCGTGCGGGTCATGGTCAGCGGGGTGCGGCGCCGGGGGCAGCGGCAAAAAAACCGGAAAAATCGGCGGAAACCGCCAATGATAATGGATGGCGCACTTGGCAGTGCCAGGTTGGCAGTTGCCGTGCGACGGGTGCAGTGACAGCCACAGTTGTAGGACAGCGTCCGGCTGACACCTTCCAAATCGACGTGTTACGGTCTTGCGTGATGTCTTCGCTACCTCTCATCGAACCCGATACCGCGCTGTTTCTGGATTTCGACGGCACGCTGGCTGACCTCGCGCCGCGCCCCGAGCTGGTGCAGGTCGAGCCCGAACTGGTTGGCACGTTGCGCGCGCTGCACACCTGCCTGGACGGTGCTCTGGCCATTATCTCGGGCCGGCCTGTTGCCGAGCTCGATGGCTTCCTGCAGCCGCTGAGGCTCCCCGCGGCAGGCGTGCACGGCGCCGAACTGCGCCATGACGGCGAAGCGCTGTTTATGCCACCGGCGCCCGGCATCACGGCATTGATGCCGAGGCTCGAAGCCTTCGTCGCGCGCCATCCCGGCCTACGCATCGAGCGGAAATCCGTGGCAGTCGCCATTCACTATCGACAGGCCCCGGAACTCGAGGCGCAGGTGCGCGCGATGGTGGCCGACACCCTGCACGACGTGGATGGGCTGGAAGGCTTGCCCGGAAAAATGGTCGTGGAGATCAAGCCTGCCGGCGTCGACAAGGGGGGCGCGATTGCCACGTTCATGCGCATGGCCCCCTTTGAAGGACGCAAGCCGCTGTTCGCGGGTGACGATGTCACCGACGAAGCCGGTTTTGTCGTGGCGCGTGAACTCGGCGGGGTGGGCGTGCTGGTTGGCGAGCGCGCCACGGCCGCCACGGTCAGCGTGACCGGGCCCGCTGCGTTGCGTTGCTGGCTTCATCGATCCGCCCATGCTCTTCTGGCGCTCAGGGCGCAACGCGGCGGCAAGCCGCAGTCCGTCTCATCCACTTCGTCCGAAACGGAGGACTCGCTGTGAACGCCCCCCCCACCCCTACCGCGCATCATCCTGAAGCGCCCGCTTTCAATACCGATACCAACTGCACTGGCCGTCACGCCGATCCGTCGCTATCGCTCGGGATGATTGGCAACTGCGCATTCTCGGCATTGGTCGACGGACGCGGCCGCATCGTCTGGTGTTGCCTGCCGCGCTACGATGCCGACCCCGTTTTCAATGCGCTGCTCGACTCGAGCGAGAATGGCGGCCACTTTTCCATCGAGGTGGAAGACCTGGTGAAGTCCACGCAGTGGTACGAGCCGAATACGGCCATCCTGCGCACGCGCCTGTACGACAAGCATGGTCACTGCCTGGAGATCACCGATTTCTGCCCTCGGTTCTTCCGGCTTGGACGCTATTTCCGCCCGCTGACGCTGGTGCGGCGGATCCGGCCGGTCCGTGGCGCGCCACGGGTGCGGGTCACGGTGGCGCCGCGCTTCAACTGGGGCCGGATCAAGCCGCAGATGACTCGCGGCAGCAGCCATGTGCGCTATATCGGCGAGGACCTGACGCTGCGGATGACCACTGACGCGCCGCTGGCCTATGTGCTGTCGAACACGCCGTTCCTGGTCACGCGCAACTACAACTTCATTCTCGGGCCAGATGAAACGCTGGCGCATGGGGTGGAGGAGACCGCGCGCGACTTCGAACAGGAGACCACGTCCTACTGGCGCATCTGGAGCCGCCGGCTGGCCGTGCCGCGCGAATGGCAGGACGCCGTGATCCGCGCGGCGATCACGCTGAAGATGTCGCTCTACGAGGAGACCGGCGCGATCGTCGCGGCGATGACAACGAGCATTCCCGAGGCGCCCGGCAGCGGCCGGAACTGGGACTACCGCTACTGCTGGTTGCGGGACGCGTTCTTCGTGGTGCGCGCGCTCAACAGCCTGTCCGAGGTTGGCACGATGGAGGACTACATGCGCTGGCTGACGAATGTCGTCGTGCAGGCGCAGGATGGCCATATCCAGCCGCTCTACGGCATCGGGCTCGAACGCGAGTTGCCTGAAAGCGTTCTCGATCATCTGGGCGGATATCGCAATATGGGCCCGGTGCGCGTGGGCAACCAGGCGCAGGAGCACTTCCAGCACGATGTCTACGGCAACGTGGTGCTCGGCGCCGCGCAGGCGTTTCACGACCACCGGCTGCTGCATCGTGGCGGCCTGACTGAATTTCACCGGCTCGAGGACGTCGGCGAGCAGGCGGTGCGCGTGTTCGGCACGCCGGACGCGGGCATGTGGGAGTTGCGCACGCGCGCGCGGGTCCATACGTCTTCTGCGCTGATGAGCTGGGCAGCCTGCGACCGGCTGGCCAAGATCGCCACCAAGCTCGAGCACCCGCAGCGTGCGGCGTACTGGACGGAACATGCCGACCGCATGAAGCAACGCATCCTGACCGAATCGTGGAGCGAGTCGCGACAGGCTTTCGCGGAGAGTTTCGGCGGCAACGTGCTCGACGCCAGCGTGTTGCTGATGGCGGAAGTGAATTTCATCGATCCAAAGGACCCGCGTTTCATTTCGACGCTGAAGGCGCTCGAGGACACGCTCTGCGACGGACCGTACATGCGGCGCTATGAGGCGCCGGACGACTTTGGCAAGCCCGAGACGGCCTTCAATATCTGCACGTTCTGGCGCATCGACGCGCTGGCGCGCATCGGCCGTCGCGAGGAAGCGCGCGAAATCTTCGAGGCCATGCTGGCGGCGCGCAATCCGCTAGGGTTGTTGTCGGAGGACACGCACCCGGTCACGGGCGAGATGTGGGGCAACTTCCCCCAGACCTATTCGATGGTCGGCCTGATCAATGGCGCCGTACGGCTGTCGGCCCCCTGGGACAGCGTGATTTGAACGAGGAGTGGACATCAACCAGAAGCGAGATATGGGAAGACTAGTAGCAGTATCGAACCGGGTTGCCGACCCGCGGAATCATGCAGCGGGTGGACTTGCCGTCGCGTTGTCCGACACGTTGAACAAGACCGGTGGATTGTGGTTCGGCTGGAGCGGCAAGGTGGTGGACGCCAGCCGCGGCGGCACGCCCGGAGAGGGCGAGCTGCACCAGATCCAGGCCGGCAACGTCACGCTGGCCACGGTGGATCTGAGCCGGGAGGACTTCGAGTCCTACTACCTGGGCTACAGCAATGGCGTGCTGTGGCCGGTATTCCACTATCGGGTGGATCTGGCCGACTTCGATTCAGGCGGCAACCTGAATGCCTACCGCCGCGTGAACCAGCTTTTCGCGCGCAAGCTGGCGCCGCTGCTCAAGCCCGACGACGTGATCTGGATCCACGACTATCACCTGATTCCGCTGGCCGCGGAGTTACGGGCGATCGGTTGCGGCCAGCGCATTGGCTTCTTCCTGCATATCCCGCTGCCGCCACGGCTGATCCTGGCCACCATTCCGCAGCACGAGTGGCTGATGCGCGCGCTGTTTGCCTATGACCTGCTCGGCTTCCAGAGCCACGACGATGTCGAGCACTTCTCCCGCTACGTGCAGGGCGAGGCCGGCGCCGAGCCGATGGGCGAATACCGCTTCCGTGCATTCCATCGCACCGTGCGCGCGCAGGCGTTTCCGATCGGCATCGATGTCGACGAGTTCATCGAACTGGGCCGCGCCGACGAAGCGCGCGAGACCTACGAGATGATGCGCGGCCAGTACGCGCGACGCAGGCTGCTGCTCGGCATCGACCGCCTCGATTACTCGAAGGGCCTGCCCCAACGGCTCAAGGCTTTCCAGACGCTGCTGGCCGAGTACCCCGAGAACCGTTCAAGCGCCACGCTGATCCAGATCGCCGCGCCGTCACGGGAATCGGTCGACGCCTATGCGGACCTGCGGCGCGACATGGAAGGCATCACCGGCGCGATCAACGGCGAGTATGGCGAGCTGGACTGGATGCCGGTGCGCTACATCCACCGCTCCACCGCGCGCCGCCGCCTGCCGGGCCTGTGCCGTGCGTGCAACGTGGCGCTGGTGACGCCATTGCGCGACGGCATGAACCTCGTCGCCAAGGAATACATCGCGGCTCAGGACCCGGAGGATCCCGGCGTGCTGGTGCTGTCCCGCTTCGCGGGCGCGGCGGAACAGATGAAGGAAGCGCTGCTGGTCAATCCGTATGACACGCGCGCCACCGCGCAGGCGATCCAGCAGGCCCTGCATATGTCGCTGTCAGAGCGCCAGGCGCGTCACCAGAAACTGCTGGAGCGGATTCGCCAGCAGGATGTGCACTGGTGGAGTGGAGAATATCTGCGGGCGCTTATGGAGACCGAAGGGGGCTGATGGTTGAGGCTGCAGGCGCCGCAAATTCCGCGGCGACTACGCCTGCTTCAGATCCCCCGGCACATCCACGTCTCGGAACGGACCATCGTCGTCGGTCAGGATGCGCGTCACCGGCTGCGACTTGAGCAGTGCCCGGGCGCCTTCGTCGCCGTCAAGCTTCAGCAGTTCCTCGCGCCATGCGGCGCCAAAGCCTACCGGGTGTCCACGCTGGCCATCGCGCCACGGCGCGGCGATGGTGTCGCGCGACGTGATCGTCAGTGCCACGGCACGCACCAGTTCCATCGACAGCCACGGCATGTCCGCCAGTGCCACGACCCAGCCGCGCGCATCCGCGCAGGCCGTCACGCCAGCGCGTAGCGCCGCGCCCATGCCGGCCTCGGCGTCTGCGGATTCGACTACCTTGCAGCCGCCGCGGCGCAGCTCTTCCGATAGCTCGGGATTGCCGGGGCGCACCACGGCGATCGAACCCGGCAGCGCCGCCGCAAGCGTTCGCGCGCTGCGCCATGCCACGGTGCGGCCGTCGGGCAGTTTCTCGAGCAGTTTGTTGCGTGCGCCAGCCGGGTCGAAGCGTCGGCCAAAGCCGGCCGCCAGCAGGATGCCGATGGGCAGGTCGGATTGAGAGAGCACGGGCTTCTTCATGGCTGTGCCGCCGAAGCGGTGGGCAGGATTGGACAGGCCGCCTCGCCAGCGGCGATTTCCCGCGCCGCTTTCGCGCCTTCGACTTGAAGGATGTCAGGGAGCGAGACGTGGTTCTTGGCCGCGATCACTTCGGCCAGGATCGAGATCGCGATCTCGGGCGGCGTGCGGCTGCCGATGTAGATACCCACCGGCCCATGCAATCGCGCGAGCTGCAGCTCTGTCAGGTCGAATTCCTTGAGCCGCTCGCGACGCGCGTGGTTGTTGCGTCGCGAGCCTAGCGCTCCGACATAGAACGCCGGCGTGCGCAGCGCTTCCATCAGGGCCAGGTCGTCGAGCTTGGGGTCGTGCGTCAGCGCGATCACCGCGCAGCGCTCGTCGAGCTTCATGTCCATGACCGTGTCGTCCGGCATGGTGCGGACCATCGTCACTCCGGCGATGTCCCAGGTCTCGGTGTATTCCTCGCGCGGATCGCAGACGGTGACCTGGAAGCCAAGCCCCACGGCGATCTGGCACAGGTACTTCGACAGCTGGCCGGCGCCGATCACCAGCATCCGGTAGCGCGGGCCGTGGATCGTCAGCAGGGTCTTGCCGTCGAACGCCAGGCCGTCGGTGGCCTCGGCTGGCCCAAGCGTTGCCGCGCCGGTTGCCATGTCGAGCGTGCGGGCGATGAGCCTGCCGCTCTCCACCGCGTCGAGCAGATCGGCGATGCCGCTGGCCGCCGACAGCGGCTCGGTCACCAGCTCGATCGTGCCGCCGCAAGGCAGGCCGAAGCGGTGCGCTTCCTCCGCGCTGATGCCGTACTTGATCGCTTCGGGGAGGCCCGAATGGATGCCCTCGTGCCGCACGCGGTCGATGATGTCGTCCTCGATGCAGCCGCCGGACACCGAGCCCACCACGAGGCCGTCGTCACGCACGGCCAGCATCGCGCCTTCGGGGCGGGGCGACGACCCCCAGGTTCTGACGACTGTCACCAGCAATACGCCATGCCCTTCCTGCTGCCAGCGCACGCTGCATTTCAGGACTTCGAGATCCACGCTGTCCATGATCGTTTCCGCTTTGTTCCTGTGTCATCGCCGCCGTCGGTCGTTTTCCCCGCGTCGGCTGATTGTTCCGTTTCCGTACTGTTGTCGTCTTCGTTCGCGCCACCGCCACCGACGGCCTCGGTGAAGCGGGTGAAGAAGGTATCGGCCATCTTGCGCGCGGCGGCATCCACCAGCCGCGAGCCGATCTGCGCGATCTTGCCGCCGACCTGCGCGTGAACCGCGTAGGTGAGCAGCGTCTCGTCGCCTTCGGGCGTGAGCTTGACCTGCGCCGTCCCCTTGCCGAATCCGGCCGCGCCGCCCTGTCCGTCGAACTGGATCGTGTAGCTCTCCGGCGCCTGGATGTTCTGCAGCGCCATGCGCCCCTTGAAGCGCGCCTTGACCGGTCCGACGGCGGCGGTCAGCGCCAGTTGGTAGGCGTTGTCGCCGTCGGGCTCGATGCTCTCACATCCCGGAATACATTGCTTGAGCAGCGCTGTGTCGTTCAGTGCATCCCAGGCGACCTGTTGGGGCACGGGCAGTCGCTGGGTCTGGGTCATTTCCATGATGAATATCCTGGTTGGGGGCGTAATGCTTTGACAGGCGGGACGCGCGCGGGATCGGCCAGCAGCGATTCCAGCGCGAACAGGCTGTCCAGGTTGTGCGCCGCACGCAGCGCGTCGACGTGGGGCAGGATCGCCTGAATGCCGCGCGCCTGCGGCGTGAAGCCTTCATAGCGCAGCAGCGGATTGAGCCAGATGATGCGATGCGCAAAGCGGCGCAGGCGGGCCATCTCCTGTTCGAGTAGATCGATGTGCTCCAGATCGATACCGTCGCTGACCAGCAGCACCGTGGCGCGGCCGGATAGCGTGCGACGCGCCCATTGCCGGTTGAACGTTGCCAGCGCGGCACCGATGCGGGTGCCGCCAGCCCAGTCGCGGACCTGTTCGGTGATCAGGTTCACCGCGTCGTCCGGATCGCGTTCGCGTAGCGCGCGCGTCACGTTGGTCAGCCGCGTGCCGAACAGGAAGACGTGCAGTCGCTCGCGGGACTGCGTCAGCGCATGGCAGAAGTAGAGGACGGCGCGCGAGTACTGGCTCATCGAGCCAGAGATATCGAGCAGCAGGACCACGGGCGGCTTGCGTTCGGCACGCTTGCGGTGCTTCCAGCGCAGCCATTCGCCATGCTGGCGCACCGCCAGTCGCGCGCTCGCGCGCAGGTCAGCGTGGCTCCCGCAGGTGGATGGGCGCAGACGCCGTGTCTTCTGCAGGGCCAGACGCGCGCGCCGTGTGCGCACCAGATGCTGGAGCGCGCGCCACTCTTCGGCGTTCAGGGTTTCGAAGTCGCGCCCCGCCAGACGCTCCTGATCGGAGAACGTAAGCGGGGCGGTGAAGCGTTCCTCACGGGGCGGCTGGTCCGGCTTTGGCGATGGCGGTTGCCGGGCGGCCAGGGCGTCGGCCAGGCGGTTGCTGCGTCGTGGCGGCGGAATCCCCGCATCGACGCGCGGCAGCAGCATCGCCCGCAGCTTGCTTTCCCAGTCGGGGTCGCGCCAGAACAGGTCGAAGGCGGCATCGAACAGCGGGCGCTGATCGGGGCCCGATAGCACCAGTGCCGCCAGCGCGGCCCGCACTTCGTCGCGCGCGCCGATATCGATATGCCGCAGGGCTTCCAATGCATCGACGGCATGAGCCGGCGACAGCCCGAACCCGGTGTCACGCAGCAGCCGCATGAAATGCGTGACGTTGCGGGCCAGCATCGGCAGCGGGGGTGGCGTGCCCGATGTGTCTGGTCGGGCAGAGGGGGCAAAGGGGGCAGAGGGGGCGGACGGTGCGGCGCGTGGCATGGTCAGCCTGCCGGTGCTGCCCCGGCGAGCAGTTCGGCGATGGTCGGTCCGTCCGCGCGTGCCAGGTCGTCCTGATACTTGAGCAGGACGCCGAGCGTGTCGCGCACCGATTGCGGATCGAGTTCGGTCACGCCCAGCGCGGCCAGCGCGCGGCACCAGTCGATGGCCTCGGCGATGCCGGGAGCCTTGAACAGGTCGATGCCACGCAGCCGGTGGATGAAATCGACGGCCTGCCGTTGCAGGGCCATCGCCGCTTCGGGCGCGCGCGCCGCGACGATCTGCAGCTCGCGGTCGCGGCCCGGGTAACCCATCCACTGGTAAAGGCAGCGACGTTTGAGCGCGTCATGCACCTCGCGCGTGCGGTTCGATGTGATCACGATCAGTGGCGGACGTTCGGCCTGGACCACGCCGATTTCGGGGATCGACACCTGGTATTCCGACAGGACTTCGAGCAGGAACGCCTCGAACGGTTCGTCGGCGCGGTCGATTTCGTCGATCAGCAGCACGCGCGGCACGTTCGGCGCGGCAGGGTCCGGCAACAGCGCCTCGAGCAGCGGTCGCTTGAGCAGGTAGTCGTCGTGATAGAGCGATTGCTGCTCCGGCCGTTCGCCACGCGCTTCGGCTAGCCGCAGCGCCATGATCTGGCGCGGGTAGTCCCATTCGTAGAGCGCGCTGGCGGCGTCGAGACCTTCATAGCATTGCAGGCGCAGCAGCCGCGTGCCGAGCGCGCGCGCCATGGCTTGCGCCAGCGCTGTCTTGCCGACACCGGGCTCGCCTTCGAGAAAAAGCGGGCGTTGCATCCGAAGCGCGAGATACAGCACGGTGGCCGTCTCGCGGTCGGCGAAATATTGCTGCTTTTCGAGCAGCGAGAGGGTTTGGTCGATCGAGGTGGGGAGCATGGTGAGAATGCGGGTTCCGTCGCTATGCGCACCTCTCTCCCGCCGCGCGGGAGAGAGGTACAAACACGACGCAGCCTTAGCCCTTCAGCGCCTGCTCCACGGCTCGCGCCGCCAGCACCGGGATCAGATGCGCGCGGTACTCGGCAGACGCATGCAGGTCCACGTTAAGGCCGGACGGATCCATCTTCACGGCTCGGGCGGCCGCTGGCGTGAAGCTGGCCGCCAATGCCTGCTCGAGCGCCGGCGCCTGGAACACGCTGTCTGCCGCGCCGGTCACCGCCACGCGCACGCTCTTGCCGGTGCGCGCGACCATCACGCCAACCAGCGCGAAGCGCGATGCGGGGTTGCGGAACTTGATGTAGGCAGCCTGATCCGGCGACGGGAAGCGCACCGCGGTGATCAACTCGTCGGGCTCGAGCGCTGTTTCATAGAGCCCCTTGAAAAATTCGTCCGCCGCGATGCTGCGACGATCGGTGACGACCGTCGCGTTCAGCGCGAGCACGGCGGCGGGATAGTCCGCTGCCGGGTCGTCATTGGCGAGCGAGCCACCGATCGTTCCCATCGCGCGTACCTGCCGGTCGCCGATGCCGTTGGCCAGCGCTGCCAGCGCCGGAATACGGCGCATCACGTCGGCATTGGCCGCCACATCGGCATGGCGCGTGGCGGCGCCGATCACCAGCGCGTCACCCTCGACGCGAATCCCGTTCATGCCCGGAATGCGCGACACATCGACCAGCGTCGACGGCGAAGCCAGGCGCAGCTTCATCGCCGCCAGCAGGCTTTGACCGCCAGCCAGGAACTTGGCGTCGCCATCGGCCTTCAGCTTGGCCACCGCGGCATTGGCGTCGGCGGCACGTTCATACTGGAATGCATACATGTTGTGCTCTCCCCGGTTACGCGGTGCCAGATTGCGCGGACTGGATGGCTTGCCACACGCGATGCGGCGTGGCGGGCATCTGCAGATCATGCACGCCGAGCGGCGACAAGGCGTCGACCATGGCGTTGATGAAGGCCGGTGGCGAGCCGATCGCGCCGGCTTCGCCGCAGCCCTTCACGCCGAGCGGATTGTGCGTGCACGGTGTGCCGGCGGACGTCTCCACGGTGAAGTCGGGCAGGTCTCCGGCGCGTGGCATCGCGTAGTCCATGTACGAACCGGTCAGGAGCTGGCCGCTCTCGGGGTCGTAGACGCACTGTTCGAGCATCGCCTGACCCAGACCCTGGCCAATGCCGCCATGTACCTGGCCTTCCACGATCATCGGGTTGATCACATTGCCGAAGTCATCCACAGCGGTGAACTTGACCACGTGCGATTCGCCGGTATCGGGATCGACCTCGACTTCGCAGAGGTACGCGCCGGACGGATACGTGAAGTTCGTCGGATCGTAGAACGCGTTCTCGTTCAGGCCTGGCTCGAGCTTGTCGAGCGGGTAGTTGTGCGGCACGTATGCCGTCAGCGCCACCTCGCCGAACGTCTTGGTGCGGTCGGTGCCGGCTACGCGGAACACGCCGTCCTTGAACTCGATGTCGGCGTCGGATGCCTCAAGCAGGTGCGCGGCGATCTTCTTGGCCTTGGCCTCGATCTTGTCGAGCGCTTTCATGATCGCCGAGCCGCCCACTGCCAGCGAGCGGGAGCCATAGGTCCCCATGCCGAACGGCACGCGGCCCGTATCGCCATGCACGATCTCGACGGCATCCAGTGCGATGCCCAGGCGGTCCGCCACGATCTGCGCGAACGTGGTTTCGTGGCCCTGACCGTGGCTGTGCGATCCGGTGAAGACCGTCACGGTGCCCGTCGGATGCACGCGGATCTCGCCCACCTCGAACAGCCCGGCACGCGCGCCCAGCGCTCCGGCGATATTCGACGGCGCCAGCCCGCAGGCCTCGATGTAGCACGAGTAGCCGAGCCCGCGCAGCTTGCCGCGTTGCTTCGCTTCCGCGCGCCGGGCCGGGAATCCCGCCACGTCGGCCAGTTCTTCCGCGCGAGCAAGGCAGGGCTCGTAGTCGCCGGTGTCGTAGGTCAGGCCCACCGGGGTGGCATACGGGAAGGTGCGGATGAAGTTCTTGCGGCGCAGCGTGGCCGGGTCGACGTTGGTCTCGCGCGCGGCCGCTTCCACCAGCCGTTCGACGACGTAGGTGGCCTCGGGGCGTCCCGCGCCGCGATAGGCATCGACGGGGGACGTGTTGGTGAACACCGCGTGGACTTCGGCATAGATCGCCGGCGTGGCGTACTGGCCGGCCAGGAGTGTCGCGTAGAGGATCGTCGGCACGCTGCTGGCGAACGTCGACAGGTACGCGCCCATGTTGGCGATGGTGTGCACGCGCATCGCCAGGAAGTTGCCGTCGGCGTCGAGCGCAAGTTCAGCCTTGGTCACATGATCGCGACCATGGGCGTCGGTCAGGAAGGACTCGGAGCGTTCCGCAGTCCACTTGATCGGACGTCCCACCTTTTTCGATGCCCAGGTCAGTGCCACGTCCTCGGGGTAGAGGAAGATCTTCGAGCCGAAGCCGCCGCCCACGTCCGGCGCGATGATGCGCAGGCGCGACTCGGGCAGGCCCAGCACGAACGCCCCCATCAACAGCCGCTCCACGTGCGGGTTCTGGTTGGCCACGTAGACCGTGTAGCCGTCATCCTGGCGCGTATAGCTGGCATTGACCGCGCGCGGTTCGATCGCGTTCGGGATCAGCCGGTTGTTGACGATCTGCAGCGTGGTCACGTGAGCGGCCTTGGCGAATGCCGCGTCCGTGGCTGCCTTGTCGCCGTGGCCCCACGTGTAGCAGGTGTTGGCGGGGACATCGTCGTGGACGAGCGAAGCTGCCGACGAGGCATCGGTCAGGCCGATCACGGCCGGCAGTTCCTCGTAGTCGACAACGATCTTCTCGGAGGCGTCGCGTGCCTGCTGGAGCGATTCGGCGACGACCAGCGCCACCTGGTCGCCCACGTGGCGCACCTTGCCGTGCGCCAGCGAGGGGTGGGGCGGTTCTTTCATCGGCGAGCCGTCGATGCTGTGGATCAGCCAGCCGCAGGGCAGGCCGCCGACCTTGTCGGCTGCCATGTCATCGCCGGTCAGCACGGCGATCACGCCGGGCGAGGCCGCCGCCTCGGACGTGTCGATCGACTTGATGCGCGCGTGAGCATGCGGCGAGCGCAGGAAATAACCGTAGCTCTGGTGCGGCAGGACGACATCGTCGGTGTACTGGCCGTTGCCGGTCAGGAAGCGATAGTCTTCCTTGCGGCGGACCGGCGAACCGATCAGCTTTTCGGGTGCGTTCATGGCCGGTCTCCTTATTCCGCGCTGGCCACGGCCGCCGAGCCCTGCATGGCCGCCTGACCTTGCTGCACCGCACGCACGATGTTGTGATAGCCGGTACAGCGGCACAGGTTGCCTTCGAGCTGGTCGCGAATCGCCTGCGCATCGGCATTGGGGCGGTCCTTGAGCAGGGCCGTGGCCGCCATCACCATGCCCGGCGTGCAGAAGCCGCATTGCAGGCCGTGGCATTCGCGGAACGCCTGCTGCACGGGGTGCATTTCGCCGTTGACGGCCAGGCCCTCGATCGTCGTCACGCTGGCGCCGTCTGCCTGCACCACGAGCACGTTGCACGACTTCACCGCGCGGCCATCCAGGTGGACGGTGCAGGCGCCGCACTGGGCGGTATCGCAGCCCACGTGCGTGCCGGTGAGGCGCAGGTGTTCGCGCAGGAACTGGACGAGTAGTGTGTGAGGTTCGACCTGGGCGTCAACGGGCTTGCCATTGACCGTCAGGCGGATCGGAATCGCCATGCTTGTCTCCTGTGTGGGTCCACGCATGGCCAGCTCCATCCATCCCGATTCACTGCGCGGGACTGGCCACGACGCGGTACTGCCGTTTGGTTGAGACGGCTATTTCGTGATATTGGTGCTGCCGGGTTTGCCCGGTTTGCGAAAGCGTTGTGAACGATTGGACGCAAAAGGCTCTCCCAGTTAAACACAAAACCACCGGTGCTGCCATGCGGGTTCTCCTGCGATTCGCGGCCCTATGTTTCCTAGCGCATGGACGCCTTCATCCACTGGCTGTTTGACACCCTTGCCCTCCCGACGGTGGGGTTGCCCGCCATTTTCGTGGTCAGCCTGGTGTCGGCCACGCTACTGCCGCTCGGCTCCGAGCCGGCCGTGTTCGGCTACGTCAAGCTCAACCCCGATATGTTCTGGCCGGCCGTGCTGGTGGCCACGCTCGGTAACACGATCGGCGGGGCCATCGACTGGTGGATGGGCTACGCGGCCAAGCTAGCCGTGGTGCGCTACCGGCTGCGGCGCCAGAATCGGCAGCATGAGCGCGAACACGCGCAGCACCTGGAACACCCGAAGAAGGCCAGCAAGCCGGCGCTCGATGCCAAGTATTTCCGCTGGATGCGCCGCTGGGGGCCCCCGACGATGCTGGTGTCCTGGCTCCCCGGTATTGGTGATCCATTGTGCACTTTGGCGGGTTGGCTGCGGATGCCGTTCTGGCCCAGCGTCGGTTATATGGCCATCGGCAAGTTCCTGCGTTATCTGGCGATGACGGGCAGCCTGTTGTGGATTCCGGACTCCTTCTGGCACGGCGTGGGCCAGATCTTCCACCGGTTGTTCTGAGCGGGAATGCGCCGGACGGGCAGAAAACGGCGAGATCCCTGACGAAACCAAGGGTTATAGGGGGTTTTCGGGGTTGTTGCGGTGCGGCAAACATGGGCGTTGAAGTACAATCGCGCTTTAAAGACGAAATCGCGCACCGTCCCCGTGCGCAGCAGGAAGCGGTCCCGCCATGAACGCCCCACTCGTGCTCGATGCCAAGCTCGCCGCCAAGGACGCACCCCCGCGTCTGCGCGAGATCCCCTATAACTACACGTCATTTTCGGATCGCGAGATCGTCATCCGCCTGCTCGGCGAGGAAGCCTGGCGCATCCTGGACGAACTGCGCGGGGAACGCCGCACCGGCCGCTCGGCGCGGATGCTCTACGAGGTGCTCGGCGATATCTGGGTCGTGCGCCGCAACCCGTACCTGCAGGACGACCTGCTCGAAAATCCCAAGCGCCGCCAGATGCTGGTGAGCGCGCTGCACCACCGCCTGGGTGAAATCGAAAAGCGCCGCGCCGCCGACCGTGCCGAGCACGCCGAGCCCGCCGCGGAAGATCGCTCGCACCGTGTGGAGCAGCTGGTCGCGTTCGCCAAGCAGGCGATCGAGGCCTTCAAGCAGGAATTCTCCGACGCCTACGCGCTGCGCAAGCGCGCCCAGCGCGTGCTGGGCAAGGTGACGCAGCACGACAACATCAAGTTCGACGGACTCTCGCGCGTCTCGCACGTGACCGACGCCACCGACTGGCGCGTCGAGTACCCGTTCGTGGTGCTGACCCCGGATACCGAGGAAGAGATCGCGGGCCTGGTGAAGGGCTGTTTCGAACTGGGTCTCACCATCATCCCGCGCGGAGGCGGCACCGGGTACACCGGCGGCGCCGTGCCGCTGACGCCGTTTTCTGCCGTCATCAATACGGAAAAGCTGGAGCAGCTTGGCGAAGTCGAGCAGACCGATCTGCCCGGCGTGTCGCGCAAGGTGGCGACGATCTTCTCCGGCGCCGGCGTGGTCACGCGCCGCGTGGCCGATGCCGCCGACAAGGCCGGGCTGGTGTTCGCGGTCGACCCGACCTCGATCGACGCATCGTGCATCGGCGGCAACGTGGCGATGAACGCAGGCGGCAAGAAGGCCGTGCTGTGGGGTACCGCGCTGGACAATCTGGCGTGGTGGCGCATGGTCGATCCCGAGGGCAACTGGCTCGAGATCACCCGGATGGACCACAACCTCGGCAAGATCCACGACGTGCCGGTGGCCACCTTCGAGCTGAAGTGGTCGGACGGCAACCGCAAGCCGGGCGAGAAGGTGCTGCGCACCGAGACGCTGGCGATCGAAGGCCGCAAGTTCCGCAAGGAAGGTCTGGGCAAGGACGTCACCGACAAGTTCCTGGCCGGCCTGCCCGGCGTGCAGAAGGAAGGTTGCGACGGCATCATCACCAGCGCGCGCTGGGTCCTGCACCGGATGCCGAAGCATATGCGCACGGTCTGCCTGGAGTTCTTCGGCCAGCCGCGCGACGCGATTCCGAGCATCGTCGAAATCAAGGACTTCCTCGACGCCGAGTCGAAGCGCGAGGGCGGCGCCATTCTGGCCGGTCTGGAGCATCTGGACGAACGCTATCTGCGCGCGGTGGGCTACGCCACCAAGAGCAAGCGCAACGCGTTCCCGAAGATGGTGCTGATCGGCGATATCGTCGGTGACGACGAGGACGCCGTGGCCCGCGCCACCTCGGAAGTGATTCGCATGGCCAACGGCAAGAGCGGCGAGGGCTTCATCGCCGTGAGCCCCGAGGCCCGCAAGAAGTTCTGGCTCGACCGCTCGCGCACTGCCGCCATCGCGCGCCATACCAACGCCTTCAAGATCAATGAAGACGTGGTGATCCCGCTGCCACGCATGGGCGAGTACACCGACGGCATCGAGCGCATCAACATCGAGCTGTCGATCAAGAACAAGCTCAAGCTGACCGACGAGCTTGAGGCGTTCTTCGCGCGCGGCAACCTGCCGCTTGGCCGCAGCGACGACGCCAACGAGATTCCCAGCGCCGAACTGCTGGAAGACCGCGTGCAACACGCGCTGACGCTGCTGCGTGAAATCCGCGCGCGCTGGCGCTACCTGCAGGACCACCTCGACACGCCGCTGGCCGCCGCGCGCGCCGCGCTGATCGGGCATGGCCTGGGCCTGCTCGGCCCGGCGTTCGAGCAGCGTCTGCAATCGCAGCCGGACGCTACCGTGTTCCACCTGATGCAGGACCGCACGATCCGCGTGAGCTGGAAGAACGAGATCCGCGCCGAGCTGCGCAAGATCTTCTCCGGCGGCGAGTTCAAGCCGATCCTCGACGAGGCGCAGAAGATCCACAAGCAAGTGCTGCGCGGCCGCGTTTTCGTGGCGCTGCACATGCATGCCGGCGACGGCAACGTCCACACGAATATCCCCGTGAACTCGGACGACTACGACATGCTGCAGGACGCGCACCGCGCGGTGGCCCGCATCATGACGCTGGCGCGTTCGCTGGACGGCGTGATCTCGGGCGAGCATGGCATCGGCATTACCAAGCTCGAGTTCCTGACCGAAGACGAGATCTCCGAATTCCGCGACTACAAGCAGCGCGTCGATCCGCAGGGCCGCTTCAACAAGGGCAAGCTGCTGCCGGGCGCCGACCTGCGCAATGCCTATACGCCGTCGTTTGGCCTGATGGGGCATGAGTCGATCATCATGCAGCAGAGCGACATCGGCGCGATCGCCGAGAGCGTCAAGGACTGCCTGCGCTGCGGCAAGTGCAAGCCGGTGTGCGCCACGCACGTGCCGCGCGCCAACCTGCTGTACAGCCCGCGCAACAAGATCCTGGCCACGTCGCTGCTGATCGAGGCCTTCCTGTACGAGGAACAGACGCGCCGTGGCGTGTCGATCAAACACTGGGACGAGTTCTCTGACGTGGCTGATCACTGCACGGTCTGCCACAAGTGCGTGACGCCTTGCCCGGTCAAGATCGACTTCGGCGACGTGTCGATGAATATGCGCAACCTGCTGCGCAAGATGGGCCAGAAGAAGTTCAACCCGGGTACCGCCGCGTCGATGTTCTTCCTGAATGCGACCAATCCGCAGACGATCAACATGACCCGTGCGGCCATGATCGGCTGGGGTTACAAGGCGCAACGCCTGGGCAACGAACTGCTGAAGAAGTTCGCCCGCAAGCAGACCCAGCATCCTCCCGCCACGGTCGGCAAGCCGCCCGTGCAGGAGCAGGTGATTCACTTCATCAACAAGAAGATGCCGGGCAACCTGCCGAAGAAGACCGCGCGCGCGTTGCTCGATATCGAAGACAACGAGATCGTGCCGATCATCCGCAACCCGAAACAGACCACGGCCGAAACGGAAGCCGTGTTCTATTTCCCGGGCTGTGGCTCGGAGCGGCTGTTCTCGCAGGTGGGTCTGGCCACCCAGGCCATGCTCTGGCACGTCGGCGTGCAGACCGTGCTGCCGCCGGGCTACCTGTGCTGCGGCTACCCGCAGCGTGGCGCCGGCCAGTTCGACAAGGCCGAGAAGATGGTCAGCGACAACCGCGTGCTGTTCCATCGCGTAGCCAACACGCTTAACTACCTCGACATCAAGACCGTGGTGGTGAGCTGCGGCACGTGCTACGACCAGCTCGCCGGATATGAATTCGACAAGATCTTCCCGGGCTGCCGCATCATCGACATCCACGAGTATCTGCTCGAGAAGGGCGTGAAGCTCGAAGGCGTCACCGGCACGCGGTACATGTACCACGACCCCTGCCATACGCCGATCAAGACGATGGACCCGACCAAGCTCGTCAATGACCTGATGGGCGGTAACCAGGGTGGCGGCAAGATCGAGAAGAACGAGCGCTGCTGCGGGGAATCGGGCACGCTGGCCGTTACGCGTCCGGATATCTCGACGCAGATCCGCTTCCGCAAGGAAGAGGAAATGCGCAAGGGCGCCGACAAGCTGCGTGACGGCGACTTCAATGGCGACGTGAAGATCCTGACGAGCTGCCCGTCGTGCCTGCAGGGTTTGTCGCGCTACAACGAGGATGCGTCGGTGACGGCGGACTATATCGTCGTGGAGATGGCCAAGCACCTGCTGGGAGAGAACTGGCTGCCGGAGTACGTGGCAAAGGCCAACGCGGGTGGTATCGAGCGGGTGCTGGTTTAAACCGCCGGCCGTAGTCATGAGCTCCTCTCTCCCATGTATGGGGAGAGGAGCAAAACAACACTCTCCAGTCAATCCACATGACCCGAGCCCCCAACTGCCCCCTCTGTGAAGCCGATGGTGGAGAACTCGTCTGGATGGGCGACCGCGCGCGCGTCATCCTGGTCGAGCACGATCGCTTTCCCGGCTTCTGCCGCGTGGTCTGGAACGACCATGTGGCCGAGCTGACCGATCTGGACGAGCACGACATGGCCTGGCTGATGCGGCTGGTGGCGCGTGTGGAGCGGATCGTTCGCGAGGTGATGACGCCGGACAAGGTCAATCTGGCCGCGTTCGGCAACATGGTGCCGCACCTGCACTGGCACATCATTCCGCGCTATCGCTGGGATTCGCATTTTCCGGAAGCGATCTGGGCCGCGCCGCAACGGACGGCCGACGCGGCGCGCGTCGCCGAACTTGCCGACCGGCTGCCGGCGCTGCGTGCAGCACTTTCGGCGCTGGATTCGGCCGACTGAAGCATCCCTCGGCACGACGCCGTGCCACCTTGGTAAAGTGCCGTTGCAGTCTGGTAAGGAACCCACCGCCGTGGCGGTGCGTCTGACACCAGTCAAACAACAACATGCCTGCCGGCGTCCCCAGGCCGCGGGCCATTCCGGGCGTCTTCCATGTCCACCACACCGTCGTCTGTCATCGTCCCCGGCCCGGCCGTACCGGCCAAGGCGCTCAAGGACCAGAGCCGCCTGCGCCTGGCTGCCACCTGGGCGCTGATCATGCCCTACTGGAAGTCTGAAGACCGCAAGGCGGGGCTTGGCCTGCTGACCCTGGTCGTAGCGCTGAACCTCGGTATCGTCTATATCAACGTGCTGCTCAACGAGTGGAACCGCGTGTTCTACAACGCCATCGAGCAGCGCGACTTCGTCTCCTTCAAGGCATTGCTGCTGCGATTCTCCTGGATCGCGGCCTGTTTCATCGTGCTGGCGATCTCGCGCCAGTACTACCAGATGATGCTGCAGATGCGCTGGCGTACATGGATGACCGGCCGGTTCATGCAGCGCTGGCTTGGCCACCAGGCCTACTACCGCATCGAGCAGACCCATTCGACCGATAACCCCGACCAGCGTCTGGCCGACGACCTGCGCCAGTTCACGGATGGCGCGCTCTCGCTGTCGATGGGGCTGCTCAACTCAGTGGTCACGCTGGTGTCGTTCATCGGCATCCTTTGGGTGGTGTCCGGGCCGATCAGTCTGGCGCTCGGCGGGTCCGAACTGACCATCCCGGGTTATATGGTGTGGTTCGCGATCGGCTACGCCGTGGTCGGTTCGCTGATTACCCACTTCGTCGGCCGTCCGTTGATCGGCCTGTCGTTCCAGCAGGAACAGTACGAAGCAAACTTCCGTTTCATGCTGGTTCGCCTGCGCGAAAACAGCGAGCCGGTGGCGCTGTACCGTGGCGAGGCGACCGAGCAGGCTGGCCTGCGCGCGCGTTTCGAACGCATCCGGGAAAACTGGAACCAGTTGATGCGCTATACGCGACGGCTGACGTTCGTGAACTCGGGCTACGGCCAGTTCGCGATCATCTTCCCGCTGCTGGTGGCGGCGCCGCGCTACTTCTCCGGCAAGCTGACGCTGGGCGGCCTTATGCAGATCAACTCTGCGTTCGGGCAGGTACAGGGCGCCCTGTCATGGTTCGTCGATAGTTACGCCACGCTGGTCGGCTGGAAGGCGGCCGCCAACCGTCTGATCGACTTCCAGCAAGCGATTCGCGTGGCTGAGCGCGAGGATCTGACCCACGAGGGTCCGGGCGATATCGAGGTGGTCGAGTCCACCGACAAGGCCGACAACAGCATCACGATTACCGGACTTGGTCTGGCCCTGCCGGTGCGCGGCGGCCCCGGCCCGGACGACGAAGGCGTCGATCCGCTGAAGCGCCCGGGACAACGTCCACTGGTGGCGCCGTTCTCGCTGTCGATCGGGCCAGGCGAGCGCTGGCTCGTCAATGGCCCTTCCGGTTGCGGCAAGAGCGTGTTGTTCCGCGCGCTGGCGGGCATCTGGCCGTACGGTCATGGCCAGATCACGGTGCCGCACAAGCGCATGCTGTTCCTGCCACAACGCAGTTACCTGCCGATCGGCACGCTGGCCGATGCGCTGTCGTACCCCGATGCCGGCAACGCGCATTCGCGCGAAGCGCTGGCCAACGTGCTGCGCCAGGCTCGCCTCGGTATGCTGATCAAGCATCTGGATGTGTTCGACAACTGGTCGCTGCGGCTGTCGCCGGGAGAACAGCAGCGGCTGGCATTCGCGCGTGCATTGCTGCAAAAGCCCGACTACCTGTTCCTCGATGAGGCCACGAGCGCGCTCGACGAGGAAACCGAAGGCGCGATGTACCGGCTCATGGTCGAGACCCTGCCGGATGCCGCGATCATCAGCATCGCCCACCGTAGCACCGTGGCCGCGTTCCACGACCGCCGCCTGCATTACCTGCCGGTCGGCGATGCCTCGGATGAGAGCGGCGGCGGGCCGCGGGATGGGCAATTGGAGGGCGGTGGAGTAAGCTATCGGGTCGTACAAGACGCGTGACGGCGCCGTCGCGGCCGGCCTCGCAGCAGTGGCGGAGGGTGGTCGGGTCGCGGCATCGTGCCCTTCATCTATGGCTGGCCTCGAAAAAGACACCCCTCATCCCACCGCGCTGACCGTGCATACGCAGTCGCGCGTGCTCGAAATCGGCTTCGACAATGGCAACACCTGGCGGCTGCCGTTCGAGTTACTCCGCGTATACTCGCCGTCCGCCGAGGTTCAGGGTCATGGCCCGGGACAGGAAACGCTGCAGACCGGCAAGCGCGACGTCGGCATTGCCGCCGTGGAGCCGGTGGGCAACTACGCCATCCAGATCCGGTTCGACGATGGCCACGACACCGGCATCTATTCGTGGGAGTTGCTGTACCGGCTGGGCGACCAGCAGGAAGCCCTCTGGGCCGACTACCTGAAGCGTCTGGCAGACGCGGGGCTGGATCGCGATGCGCCCATGGCGCCCGGCGGCGGCCATGCATGTGGTCATCACCATTGACCACTATTGATTGAAAGAATCCTGGAGTCCGAGAGATGAGCGAAACCCACTTCGGTTTCGAGAAGGTCGACGAATCTGAAAAAGCCGACAAGGTTGCTGGCGTTTTCCATTCGGTGGCAAGCAAGTACGACGTGATGAACGACCTGATGTCCGGTGGGATGCACCGGCTCTGGAAGGTGTTCACCATCGCCCAGGCCAATGTGCGCCCGGGCCAGAAAGTGCTCGACATTGCCGGCGGCACCGGAGATCTGGCCAAGGCCTTCGCGAAGCAGGCCGGCCCCACAGGCGAAGTCTGGCTGACCGACATCAACGAGTCGATGCTGCGCGTCGGCCGTGACCGCCTGCTCAACAAGGGTATCGTGACGCCGGTGGCGCTGTGCGATGCCGAGAGGATCCCGTTTCCGGACAACTACTTCGACCTCGTCACGGTGGCGTTCGGCTTGCGGAACATGACCCACAAGGACGCCGCGCTGGCCGAGATGCGCCGGGTGATCAAGCCGGGCGGCAAGGTCATGGTGCTCGAGTTCTCGAAGGTCTGGAAACCGCTCGAGAAGTTCTACGACGTCTATTCCTTCAAGGTTCTGCCGTGGCTTGGCGAGCGCGTGGCGGGGGATGCCCCTAGCTATCGTTATCTGGCCGAATCGATCAGAATGCATCCGGACCAGGGTTCACTTGTACGCATGATGGAACAAGTTGGGCTCGAACAGGTCGAATACTTCAATCTGACGGCCGGAGTAGTGGCGCTCCACGTCGGGAGAAAGTATTAATTCGCCATGTTCGGTCGGCAATGCAAGGCATGTTGATCGAGAATGACAGGGGATAGAAGAATATGTCATCTTTTCGCGGAAAATTCCTGGCCATGTCGCTCATCGCGACACTGGCTCTCGGGGCAGCGCTCGACGCCAATGCCAAGCGTCTGGGTGGATCGCGCAGTATCGGCAAGCAGTCGTCGGGCGTGACGCAGCAGCGCCAGCAGGCGCCGGCGCAGCAAAACACGCCGCCGGCCCAGCAACCGGCGCAGGCAGCACCGGCTACGG
>NZ_ANKP01000060.1:0-70546 GCF_000319775.1 Cupriavidus sp. HMR-1 | reverse complement strand
GACCGCACTTGCCACGGCCGCCCAGCGCAGGCGCCTGGCCATGTCGGGCAGGTCGCTGCGTCCCCAGCGTGCCAGTGGGGCGGCGCCCATCAGCAGCACGGCGGGGGCCATCAGCGGTACGAACACCTCTTCGAAGTACTCGGGGCCGACCGATACCTTGCCGAGGTCCAGCACGTCGAGCAGCAACGGATACAGCGTGCCGAGCAGCACCGCCGAGGCGGCCACGGCCAGCAGCACGTTATTGGCCAGCAGGAAAGACTCGCGCGAGGTCAGGTTGAAATCGGAGCGCTGGGTCAGGCGGGGCGCGCGCCACGCGAATAGCGCGAGCGCCAGCCCCGTGACCAGTCCCAGCAAGGTCAGGATGAAGATGCCGCGCCGGGGATCCACCGCGAACGCGTGGACCGAAGTGAGCACGCCAGAGCGGACCAGGAACGTGCCGAGCAGGCTCAGCGAGAACGTGAAGATCGCCAGCAGAGCGGTCCAGGCGCGGAACGCGCCGCGTTTCTCGGTGACCGCCAGCGAGTGGATCAGCGCGGTGCCGGCCAGCCAGGGCATGAACGACGCGTTCTCCACCGGGTCCCAGAACCACCAGCCGCCCCAGCCCAGTTCGTAGTAGGCCCACATGCTGCCCATCGCAATACCGATGGTCAGGAACATCCAGGCCAGGATCGTCCACGGGCGCGACCAGCGTGCCCAGGCCGCGTCGAGCCGGCCTTCGAGCAAGGCCGCCACCGCAAATGAGAACGCCACCGCGAAGCCGACGTAGCCCATGTACAGGAATGGCGGATGGAACACCATGCCGGGGTCCTGCAGCAGCGGATTGAGGTCGCGCCCCTCCATCGCGCGGGGCAACAGACGCAGGAACGGATTCGAGGCGAACAGCACGAACAGCAGCAGTCCGGTGCTGATGGCCCCCATCACGCCGAGCACGCGCGCGACGAACGCCAGTGGCAGGCGGCGGCTGAAGCCCGCCACGGCCATCGCCCACAGCGCCAGCATCAGCGACCACAGCAGCATCGATCCCTCATGGCCGCCCCATACCGCCGCCATGCGGTAGATCAGCGGCAGCGCGCTGTTGGAGTTTGCCGCCACGTAAAGCACGCTGAAGTCGTTGTCGACGAAGGCGTATGTCAGCGAGAGGTAGGCCGCGATCAGCAGCATGCCATGCAGGAAGGCGGCGGGCCGTGCAAGGCACATCCAGGCAACATTGCCGCGCGCCGCGCCCACCATCGGCAGCGTTGCCAGCACCAGCGCCACGAGCATGGCCAGGATCAGTGCGAAGTGGCCCAGTTCCGGATTCATCGCGTTTTTTCCGTGGGGTTGTCCGATGCGGCGCGTTTGAGCGCGTCGGCGGCTTCGGGCGGCATGTAGTTTTCGTCATGCTTGGCCAGGATTTCGCTGGCGACGAACGTGCCGTCGCGATCGAGTGCCCCGCGTGCCACGACGCCCTTGCCCTCGCGGAACAGGTCCGGCAGCAGGCCACGGTAGACCACGGGTATGTCGTGGCGCGTATCGGTCACGATGAAGCGGATCGTCAGGTTCTCAGGATCGCGCTTCAGCGAGCCGGGGGCGACCAGGCCGCCGAGACGAAAATTGCGTGATGCCGGCGCTTCGTGCGCGGCCACCTGTGTCGGGCTGAAGAAGAAGACGAGATTGGAGCGAAACGCATTCAGTACGAATGCCAGTGCCGTGCCGCCGCACAGCAGCGCGGCCAGCAGCAGACCGAGGCGACGTTGCCTGCGCGTCATCGGCGCGACCTTGCCCGCAGGCTGTTGCGGCGCCGCGCGCGAAGCAGGATCAGTTCCGCGGCGATTAGCACGAAGGTCATGCCGAAGGCGCTTGCGATATAGCCGGCGTGTCCGGCCAGCATGTCGAGATTCAGCGTGCTCATGGCATGGTCTCCAGGGTGCCGGCGTCGATCTCGCCGCGCTCGCGCAGGATGCAGCGCAGGCGCACCAGCGCCACGCCGATCGCGTACAGCCAGCACGCCACCGTCATCGTCAACATCCCGGCCAGCATCGTGGCCGCCATGGTTGGCGCGGCGGTCAGGCTGACCGATGCGCCCTGGTGCAGCGTGTTCCACCACTGCACGGAAAAGTAGATCACTGGCACATTCGCCACGCCGACCAGCGCCAGCACGGCGCAGGCACGTTCGGCGCGACGTGGCTCGTCGATGGCTGCCTCCAGCGCCATGTAGCCGAGGTAGAGGAACAGCAGGATCAGCTCCGACGTCAGCCGTGCGTCCCAGACCCAGTACGTGCCCCACGTGGGTTTGCCCCAGAGTGCCCCGGTCCACAACGCGATGACCGTGAACATCGCGCCTGTGGGCGCCAGCGCCGACGCCATCATCGAGGACAGCCGCGTGCGCAGCACCAGCGCCAGCGCGCACCAGCCCGCCATGACCACGTAGATGAACATCGACATCCACGCTGCCGGCACGTGGATGAAGATGATCCGGTAGACCTCGCCCTGCTGGGCATCGGTGGGCGCCACCACGAATCCAAGGTACAGGCCGAGGGCCAGGAACAGCGCCGCAACGGCGAAGCACCAGGGCGCAAGCCGTCCGGCGAGCGGGTAGAAGCGCACTGGCGCGGCGAACGCCAGCCAGCGCGCCCGCGCGGTGCGTGGGGAACGGGCGTTGGCGTCGAGGGGAAAGTCGCGCTGCATCGTGTCACTCCATGGCGATGCGCAAGCCTGCCGCCGTGGCCAGCGGACACAGGAACAGCGATAGCGCCAGGCAGGCCCCGAGTAGCGAAAACTGCGGGATCACGTCGAGCCCGGCATCGGCCGCCGCGCCCGCGCTGGCGCCGAACACCAGCACAGGAATTGACAGCGGCAGCACCAGGATGCACAACAGCACCGCGCCACCGCGCACGCCCAGCGTCAATGCCGCGCCAACGGCCCCGATCAGGCTAAGGGCAGGGGTTCCCACCAGCAGCGAGGCCGACAGCAGCAGCGCGGAGCCGGCCGGCAGGCTGTATTGCTGGGCCAGCAGCGGCGTCAGCACGAGCAGCGGCAGGCCACTGGTCAGCCAGTGCGCGCCGATCTTGGCCAGCACGAGCAGGGCCAGTGGGTGGGGCGACAGCAGGAGCTGGTCGAGACTGCCATCCTCGTGTTCCTGTGTGAACAGCCGCGACAGCGACAGCATCGACGCGAGCAGCGCCGATACCCACAGGATGCCCGGCGCCAGCGCGCGCAACTGCTGCGGGTCCGGGCCGATGGCCAGCGGAAAGAGACTCGTGGCGATGACGAAGAAGACCAGGCTGGCAAGCAGCCCGGTGCGCCGCCGCCATGCGATCGACAGGTCGTGCGCGATGATCGTGCCGATGGCCTGAATCATGGCGAACCCGCGTCTCTGGCGAGATCGAGCACGGCACCCTCGGCGGGCAGCCGCTGATGCGTGGCAATCACGGCGATGCCGCCCCGATGCAGGTGTTCGGCGAGCAGCGTGTGGAAGCGCTCGGTCGATGCATCGTCGAGCGAAGTCAGCGGTTCATCGAGCAGCCATAGCGCGCGCGGCGCCAGTGCCAGCCGGGCCAGCGCCACGCGGCGGCGCTGTCCTTGCGAGAGCGTGCGCGCTGGTGCATCGGCGACGCGATCAAGGCCGAACCTGGCAAGTGCATGGTGCATGGCTTCCGCATCGGGCTGCTGGCCAGCCATGCGAGCGGCGAACTGAAGATTTTCGAAAGCGGACAGATCGGGGTAGATGCCGTTGACGTGGCCAAGGTAGGCAACCTGCGCGAGATAGTCGGGGTCTCCGGCCCGCACCGGGCGGCCTCGCCAGTACAGGTCGCCCTCGGCGGGCGGCATCAGGCTGGACAACACGCGTAGCAGGCTGGTCTTGCCAGCGCCGTTTGGGCCCATCACCTGCAACAGGTCGCCGGGCGCCAGGGAAATACCGAGGCCGCGGAAGATAGCGCAATGGCCGCGCCGGACGCCAAGCTCGCGGGCCTCCAGTACCGCGTCGGCCATAGGCTATTGCTCCTCGGCCTTGGAGATGTCAGGCAGATGGTGGGCAATCCCCTTGTGGCAATCGATGCAGGTCTTTTCCTTGTTGGCCAGATAAGTCGAGTGCATGGCCTGCGCGCGCGGGCTCTGGCGCGTGAAGTCCATCGACTGGTAGTCGTGGCAATTGCGGCATTCGAGCGAATCGTTGGCCTTGAAGCGGGCCCATTCGTGCTGCGCCAGCTCCAGCCGGTGTGCCTGGAATTTCTCGCGCGTGTCCACGGTGCCGAAGATCTTGGCCCAGACCTCCTTCGACGCCTGCATCTTGCGCGCCATCTTGTCGGTCCAGTTGTGCGGCACGTGGCAGTCCGAGCATTTGGCGCGCACGCCGCTGCGGTTGGTGAAGTGGATCGTGCCCTGCAGTTCCTGGTAGACGTTGTCGCGCATCTCGTGGCAGCCGGTGCAGAATTGCTCGGTGTTGGTGAGTTCCAGCGCCGTGTTGAACGCGCCCCAGAACACCACGCCGGCGATGAAGCCGCCCAGGGTCAGGAATCCCAGGCTGAAGTAGGCACTGGGGCGGTTGATGGTATGCCAGTAGCGCTTGATCAGGTCCCACATGATCGGTCACCGTCGCCTGGTTATTTGGCACCCTTGGTGCCGCCACTGCGTTTGAGGATCGCGTCCACATCGACGAACGTGTTGTTCACCAGCGGCTTGGTATCGGCCTGCGGCACGTGACATTGCGTGCAGAAGTAGCGCCGTGGCGAGATCTCGGCCAGCACGTTGTTGTCACGATCCATGTAGTGCGTGATGCTGACCGGAATGGCCTGTGTTTCCTCCGTGCGCGTGCGCGCGTGGCAGAACATGCAACGGTTGAAGTCCTTGTCGAGCTGGTAGCTGTCGATCTTGTGGGGGATCGTCGGCGGTTGCATCGTGTAGTTGCGGGTACGGCGGATGTCCTTGTTCTCGGTCGGGAACAGTATTGGCGGCGAGGTCTCGTTGGCCACCGGCGTGGGGCCACGCATCGAGTCCACCAGGCCCTGCGCGCGCGCCAGCGGCACGCCGAGCAGCATGACCACCAGCATGAGGACCAGCAGGGGCAGGGGGACCCAGGATCGGCTTGGCAACATGGCGTGTCCTCCTGTACTCATACCTTGACGATCTTGACCGCGCACTTCTTGAAGTCGGTCTGCAGCGAGATCGGGCAGGTTGCATCGAGTGTGACCTTGTTGATCAGCTGGCTGGCATCGAACCAAGGCACGAATACCAGACCGCGCGGCGGCGCGTCGCGTCCGCGGGTTTCGATGCGCGTGCGCATGCGGCCGCGCCGAGAGACCACTTCCACTTCCACCCCGCGCCGCAGCCCCAGCGCCTTGGCGTCCTCCGGATGCATGAAGCACACCGCATTCGGGAAGGCGCGGTACAACTCCGGCACGCGCCGCGTCATCGAGCCGGAGTGCCAGTGTTCGAGCACGCGGCCCGTGGCCAGCCAGAACGGGTATTCCTTGTCCGGGGACTCGGCCGGCGGCTCGTAGGGCAGGGCGTAGATCACGGCCTTGCCGTCAGGGTTGCCGTAGAACTGGAAGCCGGTACCCGCCTTCACGTACGGGTCCGAGCCTTCGCGATAGCGCCAGCGCGTCTCCTTGCCGTTGACCACCGGCCAGCGCAGGCCGCGTGCCTCGTGGTACATGTCGAACGGCGCCAGGTCGTGGCCGTGGCCACGGCCGAACGTCGCGTATTCCTCGAACAGGCCCTTCTGGACGTAGAAGCCGAACGTCTTGGACTCGTAGTTGTTGTAGTCGGACGCGGTTTCCTTGAGCGGGAATTTGTCGACCTGGCCGTTGCGATACAGCACGTCGAAGAGCGTCTTGCCCTTGTACTCGGGTTTCTTCGCGATCAGGTCCGCCGGCCAGACGTCCTCGACCTTGAAGCGCTTCGAGAATTCCATCAACTGCCAGAGATCGGAGCGCGCCTCGCCCGGGGCGTCCACGAGCTGATGCCAGAACTGCGTGCGGCGTTCCGCGTTACCGTACGCGCCTTCCTTTTCCACCCACATCGCGGTGGGCAGGATCAGGTCGGCCGAGAGCGCGGTGACCGTCGGGTAGGCGTCGGAGACGACGATGAAATTCTTCGGATTGCGGTAGCCGGGCAGGGTCTCCTCCATCATGTTGGCCGCAGCCTGCATGTTGTTGTTGACCTGCACCCAGTATGCGTTGAGCTTGCCGTCCCTGAGCATCCGATTTTGCAGGACGGCATGGTAGCCGGGCTTGTCGGGGATGGTCCCCGGTGGCAGCTTCCAGATGCGTTCGGCTTCCTCGCGGTGCTTGGGATTGGTGACGACCATGTCGGCCGGCAGCCGGTGCGAGAACGTGCCTACCTCCCGCGCCGTGCCGCAGGCGGATGGCTGCCCTGTCAGCGAGAACGGGCTGTTGCCCGGCGTGGCGATCTTGCCCGTCAGCAGGTGAACGTTGTAGGCCATGTTGTTGACCCACGTGCCGCGCGTGTGCTGGTTGAAGCCCATGGTCCACAGCGACATGACCTTGAGATTCGGATCGGCATAAAGCTCGGCCAGTTGCTCGAGCTGCTTCTTGGGCACGCCTGAGAGCTTGCTGACGTAGTCAGCATCGTATTTCGAGACGAACTTCGCGAAATCGTCGAACGTAATCGGCTTGGAGTCGTTCGGGTTGCCGGCGTTCTTGGCCGCCTTCTGGAGCGGATTGTCCGGGCGCAGGCCATAGCCGATATCGGTCACGCCTTCCTTGAACACCGTGTACTTGTTGACGAAGTCTTTGTTGACCTTGTTATTGCGGATGATGTAATTGGCGATGAAGTTCAGCATCGCCAGGTCGGTCTGGGGCTTGAAGATGACCGGGATATCGGCCAGGTCGAACGAGCGGTGCGTGAACGTGGACAGCACGGCCACGCGGGTCTTGGGGTGGCTCAGGCGGCGGTCCGTGATGCGTGTCCACAGGATCGGGTGCATCTCCGCCATATTGGAGCCCCACAGCACGAAGACGTCGGCGGCCTCGATGTCGTCGTAGCAGCCCATCGGCTCGTCCATGCCGAAGGTGCGCATGAAGCCGGTCACGGCCGATGCCATGCAATGGCGCGCGTTCGGGTCGATGTTGTTGGAGCGGAACCCCGCCTTGTACAGCTTGGAAGCGGCGTAGCCTTCCCATACGGTCCACTGGCCGGAGCCGAACATGCCTACGGCGGTCGGACCTTTCTCCTTGAGCACGCGCTTGAACTGGGTCTCCATCTCGTCGAAGGCGCGATCCCAGCTGACTGGCGCGAATTCGCCGTTCTTGTCGTACTTGCCGTTCTTCATCCGCAGCAGCGGCTTGGTCAGGCGGTCCTGCCCATACATGATCTTCGACAGGAAGTAGCCCTTCACGCAGTTCAGGCCCTTGTTGACCTCGCAAAGCGGGTCGCCCTGGGTGGCCACCACCCTGTTGTCCTTGACCGCGACGGTCACGCCGCACCCCGTGCCGCAGAAGCGGCAGGGCGCCTTCGACCATTTCAGTTTCGTGACTTCGCTGTCCGTCACGAAATTGGCCGCATCCGTCGGCAGCGAGACGCCCGCCACCGAGGCCGTGGCGGCGATGGCTGTCTGCTTGATGAAATCACGGCGCGTGAGTGGCATCGGAGATCTCCTCGTTCATGGCGGCGGCATCTTCGTTGTGCTGGTAGACCAGCGTGGCGGAAAAGACGCCTTCGAGTTGATGCAGACAGGTGAGTTGCGCGGCGATGGCGCGCGAGCTGGGCGCTTCCGCGGTGACGACGATCTTGCCGGCGTCACTGATTGCATGGATCTCCAGGCCAGTCATGGCCTCGATGGCCGAGCAGACGGCATCGAGCTTTTCCGGGTTCGCGTACACCATGATGCCGGCGATATGCCACTCTTCGCCGGCCGGCACGGGCACGATGGGAATGGACACTCCTGATGCTGGCATGGCAGGGGACTCCAGCTTTTCGGCTGCTCAGGCTAGCTTCGCAGCCTTGTTATGGCCCGGGCATTGGACCAAAGGCCAATCCTGAATGGCAATATTCAATGGGTTGGCGGTCCGCTGATCAACTGGCTCATCCAGACGATGAAGCCATAGCCGGCCACGACGATGATCGAGAGCACGGGCACCATCACGGCGGTCAGAAACAGGAAGCTGCGCAGCTCTTCCGTTTTGCGTTGGGGGTCTTCGACGCTGCCTGATTGCATAGCGGCCTCTGGTTATGTACAGGCTTGCCGGACTTTGCGCCGGTTATGCGTACTTATTAAAGAAACCATTAAGCGAAGTGTCAAGGCGGCCACACGCGGTGGTCACGCCGCTCCGACGGCGGTGGAATATATCAAGACGTGATCTGATGCGTGACCGTGACCGTGGCCTGCGCGAAGGCGCTGAAGATGGAAAAGCGTGGTTCTGGTACCTTCGACGGAGATCGCCGTGCCCGCCGCCGGCCCTACCATGCCTATCGCCGGTAAAGCCATGCAAAGCAAAGATCACTGGGAGACTGTCTACGCGACGAAGCCGCCAACAGAGGTCAGTTGGTATCAATCTGCGCCGACGTTGTCACTCGACCTGATCCGCAAGCTCGATCTGCCAGCGGACGCCACCATCGCCGACATTGGCGGAGGTGCCGCGACGCTGGTCGATCATCTTTTGTCACAGGGATTTCATCGCCTGGTGGTTGTCGATCTCGCCGGCCATGCACTGGCCGCCGCGCGGGACCGTCTGGGCGCGCGGGCGGCCGGCGTGCGCTGGATCGTTGGCGATGTCACCACGCCGGTATTGCCTGAAGCGTCCGTCGATCTCTGGCATGACCGTGCCGTATTTCACTTTCTGACTGAGTCAGAGGATCGCGGGGCGTATGTGGCGCAGGCCAGACGCGCGGTCCGGCCCGGCGGTCACCTGATCATCGCCACCTTCGCGCTGGACGGGCCCACGCAGTGCAGCGGCCTGCCGGTGGCGCGATACGACGTCGCAGGGCTGCGGGCCGAATTCGCCCCCGCGTTCGATCTCGTCGCGCACACCACGGAGACCCATACAACCCCGGCGGGGCACACGCAGTCATTCCTGTACTGCCACTTCGTGCCTCATCCTTCGGCCTTGATGCCCGACTGAGCCACGAGCGTCTGCCAGACCTGCTGGTCGCGTCGGAGCAACGCGGCGAACTCCTGCGCCGTCGTGCCTCTGGGCAACATGCCGCTGTCAATCAGCATCTTCGAACCGGCAGGCGTCCTGATAATCGTCGCAAGCTCGTTCGATAGCCGCTGCACCAGTGGCGCCGGCGTCCGGGCCGGCGCCAGCATGCCGATCCAGCCGATGGACTCGAAGCCGCTGAGCCCGGCTTCGGCGAACGTCGGTACATTCGGCATTGATGGCACGCGCGACCGGCCCAGTGTTGCCAGCACCTTGATGCGGCCGGCATCGCCATAGGTCTTGGCCATCACCGTGGAGACGAAGCCCACCGGCAACTGGTTGGCCAGCAGATCGCCAATGGCCGCCGTATCGCCCTTGTAGGCGGCATGGACGATATTGATACCGGCCTTGCGCTTGAGCAGTTCACCGTACAGATGGCCAGTGGAGCCGACCCCCAGGCTGCCATAGGCGGAGCCGGGATGTTTGCGGGCCCATTCGACGTACTCGGGCAGTGTCCGGGCCGGGGTGGCATCGCTGGCCACCAGGACCTGCGCGGCATCCGCCACGAGAGTGAGCGCTTCGAAATCGGTCAGCGGGTTGTACAGCGGCTGGGGCTGAATCAACGGGCTCTGGATCAGGGCGGTGTTCGTGAACAGCAGCGTGCGGCCATCAGGCGCGGCGGTGGCAACAGCGGCGGCGCCGATCATGCCAGCCGCGCCCGGGCGGTTGTCGACGATCACGTTGGTCTTCAGCGCGGTACCGAGCTTGTCCGCGATAAAGCGCGTGATCGCATCGGTGGAGCCGCCGGGCGGATAGGGCAAGACGATGCGGATCGGGCCGGTGACGGCCTGCGCCAACGCGGGGCGGTGCAGCGCGAGGCCGCCGAGCATCGCGGCGGAGAGCTTCAACAAGTGGCGTCGCTGGGTGTTCATCGTTGTCTCCAATGTTCTCTTGGTCGTGTCGGGGCGCGGTGGCAGGCTGTCCGCCCGCCTCTTATTCGTCCTGCTCGAACTGTTTCTGCAGTTCCCCCTTCTTGACCTTGCCCGTTGCCGTCATCGGCAACTCGTCCACCACGCGGATCTCGGGCACCTTGTAGGTCGCCATATGCTCGCGGCACCATGCCGTCAGCGCCTCGGCCGACACATCGTCATGCCCGGGGCGCAGGCGGATGAAGGCCACCGGCACCTGGCCCTTGTCCCGATCGGGACGTGCGACCACGGCGGACCCGAGTACGGCGGCATGACGTCCGAGCAGGACTTCCAGTTCGGACGGGAATACGCTCATGCCGCGCACCTTGATCATCTCCTTGCGCCGTCCCAGGAAGTGCAGGTAGCCCGCATCGTCATAGGCGCCGATATCGCCTGTCCGGAACCAGCCGTCCCGGAACACCTCGGCATTGGCGTCGGGGCGGCCCCAATAGCCTTTGAGCAGCGAGGGCGTGGTGACGACAATCTCGCCTTCCTCGCCAACGGGCAGCGTCACGCCGGTTTCGAAGTCGCAGATCTTGATGCGCGTGCCCGGAACTGGCAGACCGACAAAGACTGGCCGGCCGTGCAGGTCCATATCGTCTGTCTGCATCCCCGTGGTGAAGGTGTCGCTCGTGTGCGTCTCCGTCATGCCCCAGGCGCCTTCGGCCACGACGCTGCCGGTCAGCGCGCGCCACTGGCGGCGCAGGTCCACGGTCAGCTTGCGGATGAACGATGCCACGCGCGTATGTTGCAGCGAGCGCATGTCGTGCCGTGCAAGTTCGGGGTGCTGCAGTAATTCCACAAGGTTGTCGACGACCATGAAGGTGCGATTGACGCGGTAGCGGTCCACGGCGGTCATGACGGCGAGGGGGTCCCAGCGCGCCAGCAGCACCAGCGTGGCGCCGCTGAAGATCGGATAGATCAACCCGAGGTTCTCGCCAGCAATCCAGAACATCGGCAGGAAGTTCAGCATCACGTCCGACGACGGCAGCTTTGCATCCTGGTCTTCGCGCCCGCTGGTGACCGCCAGCGTGGCGGCCGCCGTGTAGATCATGTCGCGCTGGGTATGCATGCATCCCTTGGGCATACCGGTGGTACCACCCGTGTAGTTCAGCGCGGCCAATGCGTCGAGATTCACGCTCACATCGCGCACGTTTCCCGTGCATGTCTGGATGGCCGCCATCAGGTCGATCGTGCCCGCGTGCGCCACGGGCGCGGCGTCGAGTCCAGCCGGAACCGGCAGCGTGGGATGCGCGGGCAGGAATTCGCCGGCCGATGTGCTGAACACGGTTTCCACGCTGGTCTGCGGCTTCACCGTCATCAGCATCGGCACAAGCGTGTCGAGCGCGATCACCATGGTCGCACCGGCGTCGTTCAGCTCGTAGGCCAGTTCGTGTTCCTTGAACAGCGGATTCACGGGCACATAGACGGCGCCAAGCTTGAGAATCGCGTAGAACACGATGTGGAACTGCGGACAGTTGCCCAGTAGAACGGCCACGCGATTGCCGGGGCCGATGCCGTGGCCCCGCAGCAGTTCCGCGCAGCGCTCGCTCAGGTCGTCGAGTTCGGCAAAGGTGATCTCGCTGCCGTAGTAGATCAGCGCGGGCCGCTCAGGCTGGATGCGCGCCCATGCGCGCAGGGTCTCGCCAAGGCTGATCTCGCCGTGTGGATACTGCGGTGAGGTGGGCAGGCCGGCGGGCCAGATGCGGCGATGCCGCGCTTCAAGATCTGCGAAGAAAGCTGCGTCTTCCATCGTGTCTCCAGGAGTATTTGCTCCGCGCTCCGGCACGGCGGGAGCGGAGTCAGGGGGCAGTTCAGTCAATGCGGTGGCTACCACGCATCCACGTAGCGTCGGGGCGCCTCGTCTCGTGGGGCGGCATCGAGCCCGGCCAGCAACCAGCGCCGCGTTTCGGCCGGATCGATCACTGCATCGATCTCGAGCCCGGCTGCGGCATTGATCGCGTGTCCGCGCTCGTACATCTGCGCCACGAGCTGCTGGTAGAGGGCGTCGCGTTCGGGGCCAGCCGGCAGCACTTCCAGCTCCTTGCGGAAGCCGAGACGTACCGCGCCTTCCAGTCCCATGCCGCCGAACTCGCCGGTTGGCCAGGAGATGGTGAACGCCGGCGCGCGGAAGCCGCCCGCAGCCATGGCCATCGCGCCCAGGCCGTAGCCCTTGCGCAGCACCACGGCCATGAACGGCACGCGCACCTTGGCGCCCAGCACGAACAGGCGGGACACATGGCGGACCTGCGCGCGGGCTTCGATCTCCGGGCCGACCATAAAGCCCGGCGTATCGATCAGCGAGACGATCGGCAGGCCATGCGTATCGCACAGCTGCATGAATCGCGCGGCCTTGTCCGCGCCGTCTACGTCGATGGCGCCACCCAGGTGGCGCGGGTTGTTGGCGACGATGCCCACGGGTCGGCCTTCGATACGCGCCAGCGCGGTATGCACGCCAGTGCCATAGCCCGCGCGCAATTCGATCACGCTGCCAACATCGGCAATGCCCTGGATCGCGGCACGGGTGTCGTAAACGCGCAGGCGGTTCTCGGGCACCACGCCGCGCAGCATCAGGGCGTCGGGCGCCTCCCAGTCCTGCGTGCGGCCCTGGAACATCGACAGGTAATGCTTCGCCGCGCGCACGGCCTCGGCTTCGTCGTCGACAAGCAGGTCGACCACGCCATTCTGGTACTGCACGGCGGCGGGGCCGATGTCCTCCGGACGATACACGCCAAGGCCGCCGCCTTCGATCATCGCGGGGCCGGCCATGCCGATGTTCGCGTCGCGCGTGGCGATGATCACGTCGCTGCAGCCGAGCAGGGCCGCGTTGCCCGCGAAGCACCGGCCAGCGGCGATGCCGATCACCGGCACCTCGCCGCTCAGCGCGGCAAATGCGGCGAAGGACGGTTGGTAGAGGCCAGCAACGGTGGGAAAGTCCACATCGCCGGGGCGTCCGCCGCCGCCTTCCGCGAAGATCACGGTTGGCAGCTTCTGTTCGGCGGCCACCTGCAGGATGCGATCTGTCTTGATGTGGTTGCGCTTGCCCTGCGTGCCCGCCAGGACCGTGGCGTCGTACGCCAGCACCGCGCAGCGCGCGCGCTCCGGTGCGAATCGGGTGCCGTTGATGCGGCCGGTGCCGGTGATCAGGCCATCGGCCGGCGTATTGGCGATCAGGTCCTCGGCGCTGCGTCGGCTGGCCTGCGCGGCTACCGCATAGGCGCCGTACTCGACGAAACTGCCTGCATCGCACAGATCAGCCACGTTCTCGCGCGCGGTGCGCTGGCCGCGCGCATGGCGTTTCGCCACCGCGTCCGGCCGCGCGGCATCATCGAGGAACGCATTGCGATCGCGCACACGCTGCAGATCGGGGCGGATCGCGTGTGGGTCTGCCGCCTCGCTGCGGTGATGCGCGACGCCGGCGTCAGCCACCGGCTCCAGCACGAGCAGGATTTGCCCTTCGACAGTCTGCCCGGTGGCACCGACGCGCACATCGATCACACGCCCCGCGCACTCGGCCGCGATGGTGTGCTCCATCTTCATCGCGTCGAGGATCGCCACGATCTGGCCCGGTTGCACAATGTCGTCTTCCTGAACGCGCATCTCGACCACGCGCCCGTTCATTGGCGCGCGCACTGCAACCAGTCCTTCGTCGATGGCCTCGGCAGTAGCGGTCGGCACCGGCACAGGCACGGGGGCGGTCTGCGTGATACCGATGGAAGCCTGTCGCGCTGCGTCACTGGCCGCCACGCGTTGCGCGGCGGTCAGCAGTTCCGGAAGGATCGCCTCGAAGTGACGCGTATGGACGTGCTGCGTCGCGAAGTCTTCGCGTGCCACCAGGGCGCGCAGCAGGTCGAGGTTGCTTGGCACGCCGTCAACACGGAACTCACCGAGCGCACGCCGCACGCGCCGCACCACGTCTTCGAAACGGGGCGAGGCGGTGCTCACGATCAGTTTGGCCAGCAGCGAGTCATAGCCTGCAGGCGGCGCGTAACCGGTGTAGCCGTGGGTGTCGACGCGAACATCCGGCCCGGTAGGCGGATCGAAGCGTTCGAGCCTTCCCTGCGCCGGGCGCGCCTGGCCCTGCGCATCGGTGGCCTCGGCATTGATGCGTAGCTGAACAGCGAAGCCCCGCGCTGTCGGCGGCGCGGCGGGGTCGAGACCCAGGTCGCGCAGGCTCCGGCCATCGGCAAGGCCAAGCTGGAGGGCAACGAGATCGAGACCCGTCACCTGTTCCGTGATGGTGTGCTCTACCTGCAGACGGGGATTGGCTTCGATGAACACGAAGCCGTGGGGCGTGCCGGCGTCGTCGGTCTCCACCAGGAACTCGAACGTGCCCAGGCTGCGGTAGCCGGTGTGCCTTGCGATTCTGCTGGCGGCCTGCACGATGCGATCGCGCAGGGTGGGTGTCAGCACCGGGCTCGGCGCGATTTCCACCAATTTCTGGAAGCGGCGCTGTAGCGTGCAGTCGCGTTCGCCGAGCGCGATGATCTCGGTCCCATCGCCGATGATTTGCACTTCAATATGGCGCGCGCGTTCGACCAGCCGCTCGGCATAGATCGCTTCGATGCCGAAGGCGCTGCGGGCTTCCGACTGGCAGCGCGCGTAGGCTTCGGGCAGCGCTTCGGCATCGCGGACGACGCGCATCCCGCGTCCACCGCCGCCGCCCACGGCCTTCAGCACGATGCCATTGCCTTGCTGCGCCGCGAAGAACGCGCGGACGTCGTCGAGCGAAGCGCCACCGGGGGTGGCCGGCATCACCGGCACATCGCACTGCGCGGCCAGTTCGAGCGCGCGGCCCTTGTCGCCGAACAGGGCAAGCTGCTCGGGCGTGGGGCCGACGAACGTGATACCTGCTGCCGCGCATGCCTGCGCGAAGTCGGCACGCTCGCTCAGAAAGCCGTAGCCGGGATGGATCGCATCGCAGCCAGCGGCGCGCGCCGCGCCGAGAATGGCGTCGATATCGAGATAGGCGGCCGGACCATTGCCGGGTAGCGCGATGGCTTCATCGGCAAGCTGGCGATGGCGCGATTGAGCATCGTCGGTGGCGTACACCGCGACAGTGGCAATGCCGAGATCCTGCGCGGCGCGTTGAACCCGCAGCGCGATTTCGCCGCGGTTGGCAATCAGAAGCTTTTTCACTGGCTCGATTCCGTGAGGGATGGATGCGGTACCGCCCGGATGCAAGCCAGAATGTAAGGCGCGTGCGTCAAGCTTCATGCACCCATGGCGCAAGTTTCATGGCGGCCATGCATCGGCTGTATAGCCGCAGCCGCCCTGCGGAATTGCTGCCTGGAGCCGCCTGGAGCGGCCTTGTGGCCGCCGCGCCTAGTCGCCTGCGATTCGCTGCGCTGCAGCGATAAAGCGTTGCACATGGCGATCGTCGGTGTCCTGCTGCGTGGCCAGTGCGATGCCGATACGTGCCGCGGGGCGCGGGCTGGACAGGCGCAGAAAGCGCACGCGCCGGTTCGTGTAACGCGCCGCCACGCCCGGCACCAGCGCCACGCCTAATCCGCTTTCCACCAGACTGACGATGGTCTGGACCTGCACCGCTTCCTGCGCGATGCGCGGTACGAAACCGGCCTGCTGGCACAGCAGCATCGCCACGGCCTGCAGGTTCGGCACATCGGCACGGGGATGCATGATGAAGGGCTCGTCGGCCAGTGCCTTCAACGCGATGCTCTCCTGCTCGGCAAAACGCCCGTCGGCCGGCACGGCCGCCACGAAGGCGTCGGACTCGAGCGGGGTCAGCGTATAGGGGCCGCTGTTGAGGATCGGAAAGCGTACGAGTCCGGCGTCTAGCTGGCCGTGTTCGATGCGGTCCAGAATCGCGGCCGACGTGGATTCGTGAAGGATCAGGTCGATGCCAGGGTGTGCCGAGCGGAAGGCCGGGATGAGACGGGGAAGCAACGCATAGGTAGCGGAGCCGACAAAGCCGATACGCAGCGCGCCGCGTTCCCCAAGCGCCGCAGACACCGCTGCGGCCCGCGCCTGGCCGGCATGGAACAGGGCCCGGCGCGCATCGTTGAGCGCCGCTTCGCCCGCCTGGGTGAGCCGCACGCCGCGCGTGGTGCGCACAAACAGCGGCGTGCCCAGTGATTCCTCCAGCTTGCGGATCGAAATCGACAACGGGGGTTGCGCCATGTGCAGGCGCTCGGCGGCGCGATGGAAGTTGCCGGTTTCGGCCAGCACGACGAATTGCTGGAGCTGACGTAGATCCATGATGATATCCAATGAATATCGGTTGCTAAAAATCTAATATTAGACGCAATGGGGCCGGCTGCCTTAATCTTGGCCGATCAATACATCGAATCAATACAACAGGAGACACGGTATGCTGCCTCTGTCCGGCATCCGCGTGGTGGATCTGTCGACCGTGGTGATGGGTCCTTACGCCAGCCAGTGGTTGGCCGATCTTGGCGCGGAAGTCATCAAGGTGGAAACGCCCGAAGGCGATTCCACGCGCCGTACCGGCCCGGCGACCGAAGACGGCATGTCCGCGATCTTCCTGGGCGTGAACCGCAGCAAGAAGAGCGTGGTGCTGAACCTGAAGCGCCCGGAGGCGCAGGCGGCGCTGCACCGGCTGCTGGCGTCGGCCGATGTTTTCGTCCACAGCATGCGGCCGCAAAAGCTGGCGAAGCTGGATCTCGATCCCGCCAGCGTCATGGCGCGCCATCCGCAACTGATCTTCGTGAGCCTGCTCGGTTTTGCCGAGGACGGCCCGTACGGTGGCCGTCCCGCGTATGACGACATCATCCAGGGCCTGTGTGGCAACGCGGCGCTGATGGCCGCGCAGACCGGCACCGTGCGCTATTTCCCGACCATCTCGGCGGACAAGACCAGTGGTCTGGTGGCCGCGCTGTCGATCTCGGCTGCGATTGCGGGCCGGGCGCGACAAGGCGGAAAGGGCTCGATGGTCGAAGTGCCGATGTTCGAATCGATGGTGGCCTTCAATATGGTCGAGCATCTGTACGGGCAGCACTTCGAGCCGCCGCGCGGGCCGTCCGGCTATCCGCGTGTGCTGGCACCGCTGCGCCGGCCGTACCAGACCGCGGACGGCTACGTCTGCATGATGCCGTACACCGACGCGCACTGGCGTGACTTCTTCCAGGCGTCGGGGCGCGAGGACCTGGCTGCCGACGCGCGTTTTACCGATATCGCCGCCCGCACGCGCCATATCGAAACGCTCTATGAAATCACTGGCGAACTCGTGCGCGCGCGCAGCACGGCGGACTGGCTGGCCATCTGCGAGCGGCTGCAAATTCCGGTGGCCCGCGTGAACGACCTTCACGAACTCGTTGACGATCCGCACCTGCGCGCGACCGGTTTCTTCGACCAGATCGAAGATCCGTCGATGGGCACGCTGCGTTTTCCCGGCGCGCCAGTGCGCTTCGATGGCGAACGCGCGCGCGCGGCCGTGCCGCCCAGGCTTGGCGAGCACACGCGCGAGATTCTTGCCGCCGCCGGACTTGGCGACGACGAGATCGACCGGCTGCAATCGAATCAGTAGGCCCCGCATCCATCACCGAATTCCCGAGGAGACACCATGACGACTTCACAACCGCAACGCCTGGGCCAGGGCTTCTACTGGCAGGACATCCGCGAAGGGCAGGTTTTCGAGACCTTTAGCCGTACCGTTACCGAGACCGATCTGGTCAACTTCATCTCGGTCACCGGGATGCTCGAAGCGATCTTTATTGAAGAAGGTTACGAGGCTGGCGCCATCAAGGGACGTCCGGTGCCCGCCGCGCTGACGTACTCGCTGATCGAGGGCTTCATCCTGCAAACGATGATCCAGGGCACGGGGCTGGCGATGCTCGAGCTGACGCAGAAGATCCTCGGTCCGGTGGTGGTGGGTGACACGATCCATGCCAGGATCACCGTGACTGGCATTCGTCCGACGTCGAAGAGCGGTCGCGCCGTGGTGGATTCGTCGATCGAGGTGTTCAATCAGCGTAACGAGCTGGTCATGACGTACACGGCGCGACGCCTGCTGGCGGGCCGCTGATCCGGTGGCGTAGCCGCTTTCGCTGTACTTGCCGTACTTGCCGTACTTTCTGGAGGAGACAACCATCATGCCGACACAGAGCAAAAAAGCCGGGCATTCCATTCGTTCGATTCTGCTTGCCGGTTGCGCCTTCGCGCTGACGGCGGCCGTCGCGCTGGCCATTAAGCCGGCCATGGCGGGCGAGTTTCCGGATCATCCGATCCGGCTCGTCGTGCCGTTCCCGCCCGGCGGACCTACCGATCTGGTGTCGCGCGTGATTGCGCGGAAGATGTCCGAGGAGATCGGGCAACAGGTCATCGTAGACAACCGGCCCGGCGCCAACGGCAATATCGCCGGCGAGATGGTGGCCAAGTCCCCGGCTGACGGCTACACGGTGCTGTACAACACGTCGTCGATCGCTTTGAGCCCGGCGCTGTACAAGAAGCTGCCCTATGACGTGAAGCGTGACTTCGCGCCGGTGGCGATGACCGCGATGGTGCCGCTCGTGCTGGAAGTCAACGCGCAGGTGCCGGTGCGCACCGTGCCGGAGTTCGTTGCCTGGCTGAAGGCCAATCCGGGCAAGATGACCTATGGTTCGGCGGGCAACGGCAACGTCACGCATCTGGCGGCTTTCTTGTTCCTGCAGGCCAACGGGCTCGACGCCGCCCATGCGCCGTACAAGGGCAGCGCCCCGGCACTGACCGATCTGGCCAGCGGGCAGGTGCAGTTCATGACCGACACCATCAACTCGTCGCTGCCGTTTATCCGCGACAAGCGGATGCGCGCGCTTGCCGTCACCAGCAGCGCGCGCAGTTCGCAACTCCCGGACGTGCCGACGCTGGCCGAGTCTGGCATGCATGGTTTTGAAGTGGGTGCGTGGCAGGGCATGATGGTGCCCGCGAAGACCTCGCCGGAGATCATCAAGAAGCTCAACAGCGCGGCGCTGAAGGCGCTTGCGGCGCCCGATGTGCGTGCCAGCCTGGCGCTGCAGGGCGCGGAGGTGCGGGCGTCGAGCCCGGAGGCCTATGCGAAGTACGTGGCATCGGAAATCGACCGTTGGCACAAGGTGGTCAAGGACACCGGCGTGACGCTGGATTGAAGCAGCATCAGGCGCTCACCGGGCGCTTACGGAGGTACCGTTTTGAGTTCACTGTTTGGCACGTTCTCGCTGACATCCCTGCCGCCTGAGGCGTTGGCGTTCCGGCGCGAGGTGAAGGCATTCCTGGCCGAGCATCTGCCGGATCTTCCCGCCGATGTCCGCGCGCGATCGTGGATGGGATTCGACGCCGCGTTCAGCCGCGCGCTTGCGCAACGTGGGTGGGTTGGCGTCACGCTGCCAGCGCGGTTCGGCGGTGCGGGGCTCGATGCGTTCTCGCGCTTCGTGCTGGTGGAGGAACTGCTCGCCTGCGGCGCGCCGGTTTCCGCGCACTGGATTGCCGATCGCCAGAGTGGCCCGTTGATCCTGCGCTACGGCAGCGATGCCCAACGCGAGTTCTATCTGCCGCGTATCTGCCGGGGCGAGGCGTTCTTCTGCATCGGCATGAGCGAGCCCAATTCGGGGTCCGATCTGGCCAGCGTGGCCACGCGTGCGGTGCCGCAGCCAGGTGGCGGCTGGCGCCTGAACGGCCGCAAGATCTGGACGACCAACGCGGATCGCTGCCACTACATGCTCGCGCTGGTGCGAACGTCGGGCGAGGCTGGAGACCGGCAGAAGGGGTTGTCGCAGGTGATCGTTGACCTGTCCCTGCCGGGCGTGACGGTTCGGCCGATCCATGATCTGAGCGGTGATGCGCATTTCTCGGAGGTCAGCTTCGAGGACGTGCTGCTGCCAGCCGACGCGCTGATCGGCAACGAAGGCGCGGGCTGGGAACAGGTCAACGCGGAACTGGCATTCGAGCGCAGCGGCCCCGAGCGGCTGTACTCGAGCGTGGTGCTGCTCGATGCCTGGGTGGCTGCGCTCCGTCGTCTGCCCGCAGTGCGCCGCGATGCGGTCACGATCGGCGGGATCGTCGGCCGGCTGGCGACGCTACGGGCGATGTCCGTGGCCGTGACGGCGCGGCTGGCTGCCGGAGAAAGCCCGTTGGTGGAGGCCGCATTGGTCAAGGATCTCGGCACCGGCCTGGAGCAGTCGATCGGCGCGTTGGCCGAAGCGGCGCTGGGCGATGATCCGGAGCTGGCGATGGATGCGGAGCTGTATCGCACCGCTGCCTATGTCAGCCAGATTTCGCCAACCTATTCGCTGCGCGGTGGTACGCGAGAGATCCTTCGCGGCATGATTGCTCGCGGCCTGGGCCTTCGCTAAGAGGCGCTATCAAAAAGATTCTGGCGTCGTTGCGCGGCCTTGGCCGATCCACTTGTACTGTCTGCGGCCGCGCGTCTAGCCAGAACCGCTTCGCTTCATTTTGATAGCGCCTCTAAGGGACACAGGGATGCTGGGACGCTAGTGATGCTGAGGGACGCTTAAGGGATTAAGGAAGCACCATGTACAACGAATACTCGGAAGCACTGGAAGCGCTACTACGCGATCACTGCACGCCCGCTGTCGTGCGACAGATCGAGTCCGGCGGCAGCGGCGCAGATCTCTGGCGCTTGCTCGATGACAGTGGTTTCGCGGACAGCTTGCTGCCGGAAGCCGGATTGAGCCTGGCGGACGTCGCGCCGATGCTGTTCGTGATGGGCCGGCATGTGCTCCCGGTGCCGTTGGCGCAGACGATGTTTGCGCGTGCCGTGCTGCGGATGGCGGGCGTAGGTGTGCCGGAGGTGCCGGAGGGACCGATTGCGCTGGCCGATCTCGACGGCGCGCAACGCACGCACGTGCCGTGCGGCGCTACGGCAACGTGGTTTCTGGTGCAGGACGGCGCCCAGGCGGCGCTCGTCCATCGCGATGCCGTGGCGCTTTCGCCCACTGGCGTGAGGGATGACCTGACGCTGTCGCTCGGGGGATGTGCCGCGCCACGCTTTCCATTACCGGCTGGGCTGTTGCGTTCGGTGGGCGCGTGCCTGCACGCGGTGCAAATGGCGGGTGCAATGTCGAGCGTATTCGACTTGACGCTGCAATACGCCAACGACCGGGCGCAGTTCGGTCGCAACATCGGCAAGTTCCAGGCGATCCAGCATCAGATCAGCGTGATGGCGGAGCAGGTGGCGGCGGTGCGTATGGCGGCACAGATCGCTTGCGCGGCCGACGGCTGGCAACCTGACCGGCTGCGTGCGGCCATCGGCAAGTTCAATGCGAGCGATGCGGTGACGGCCGTGACGTCGATCGCCCACGCGGTGCATGGCGCGATTGGTGTGACGGCGGAGTACGACCTGCAACTCTGCACGCGCCGGCTGCACGCGTGGCGGTTGGCGGATGGGTCGGAGCGGTACTGGGCGCGCGAACTTGGCGAGGCGACCTGTGAGGCCGACGGCCTGACCGTGGACCTGATACGCGAGTGGAGCGGCGAGGCAGCGTAGCCGCAGGGACGGCGATGGCCCTCTCCCCGCGGGAGCAGGCCGCCGCCGATCCCTGGTGTGCTTTACACGATCGTGTCGACCACACCGCCGTCGACGCGCAGGGCCGCGCCGGTGGTGGCGGACGCCTGTGGCGAGCAGACGTAGACGATCATGTTGGCCACTTCCTCGACACTGGCCGCGCGCTGGATGATCGACGTGCTGCGGTGTGCCTTGACGAACTCGGCCGCCACTTCCTCGGCGCTCTTGCCGGATTTCGCGATTTCATCCTTGAGCATGGCCGTCACGCCTTCGGATAGCGTCGGGCCGGGCAGCACGGCGTTCACCGTGACGCCGGTGCCTGCCATCCGCTTGGCCAGACCGCGCGAGACCGCCAACTGCGCGGTCTTGGTAAAGCCGTAGTGGATCATCTCGACCGGAATGTTGATGCCAGACTCAGAGGCGATAAACACGATGCGGCCCCATTTGCGCTCGGCCATGCCCTTGGCATAGGCGCGCGAGAGGCGTACGCCGGACAGCACGTTGACGTCGAAGAAGCGTGTCCAGTCGCTGTCCGGAATATCGAAGAAATCCTTTGGCTCGAAGATGCCGAGGTTGTTGACGAGGATGTCGACAGCCGGGTGGGTCTTGACGAGGGTGTCGCAGACGGCAGCGTCGGTCAGGTCGCCTGCGAATCCGGTGGCCTGGGCGGTGGGATAGGATTTCTTCAGCGATGCCAGCGCGTTGTCGACCGAGGCCTGACTACGGCCGTTGACGATCACGTGGGCGCCAGACTCGGCCAGTCCGCGCGCCGTGGCAAAGCCGATGCCGGCGGTGGAACCGGTGACCAGGGCGGTCTTGCCCGACAGATCGATGTTCATGGCGACTCCATTTCGTTGGAAGGTGAGCCCTTGGCCGCTACGGCAGGGCAACCCGTCAAGTGTATGAAGCCGCCGGCGAACTGCAAGCCGGGCCTGTGGAATGCTGCGTTCCGCCCGTGAAAGGAAACGGCAGTGAAACGGGAACTGCGCCGGGGTCAGGCGAGCCACCGGCGGGTGACGTGGCCAGCCCTTGTTTGCCGGCTATTCCTTCACCGTGCCGGCCACATGCAGAATCCGGTTTCGCACCACGGCGATTGCCTGCTTGAGGGCGTAGACGTCCTGAAAATAGCGCTGCGGCATCCGTATCTGACTGGCGTGCGCATCGATCTGCTCGATTTCCTCGCGCCACTGCGCAATCTGGTGCCGCGTCGGCCGCTCGCTTTTCCAGATTTCATCTTCCAGCGCCTTGATCTCCCGATACCAGACCACGAGCCGGCCTTTGATCCGCGACTCCGCGAAGCGCGGCAGGGCCTGCAACAGGCCCAATAGCAGGGCCATGAAGGGGAGCAGGATCAGCAGCCGTCTTTCGACAAAGCTGGCCAGCCAGAAGGGCAGGTATCGCTGCAGGAAAGGACGCCCCGACTTGAAGAAGCGCGTGCTTTCCTCCGAAACGGGGAACTCGTTGGTGTTCAGGTTGGGAAACGTGCCGAGCGGCGTGAAGTAGTCTTCGCCGCCGTGGACGGTCTTGGCGGCTTCCAGCAGCAGGTACACCAATGCGGGGTGCATGGTGTCCTTGGATACGAGCAGGGCCTTGGCGGCCAGCAACGTGACGTCGGCCTGCGGAAGATCGTTGACGATGCTGGTCGAGGCACGCGGGAAGACAATCTTCGAGAGCGAAGGGAATTTCTGCACCAGCGCATCAGCCTGGGCGAAGCTCATCAGTTTCAGGTCGCTGTTCAATAGCGTCTGCTGCATCTCCGCATCGGGCCTGCCGATGAAGAACGCGGCGTCCACCTGCCCATCCTTGAGGCCCTGGTAGGCCGCATTGGCGTCCATTTGCAGCAGCGTGGTATTGGCAGCGGTAATGCCGCTATGCGCGAGCAGGATCCGGGAGACTTCGAGTAGCCCGCTGCCCGGAACGCCAATGGAGACTTTCTTCCCTTGCAGTTGGGAAAGCCGATCCATCCTGGCGGCGCCGCGATAGAACACCCAGATCGGTTCATAGGCGACGGCGGCAATGGTCTGCAGCCCGTCGGTATCGCTCGGGCTGACCGTGCCCGACTGGATGAACCCCACCTCGTACGCACTATCCGGATTCTTCAGCCGTTCGTAGTTCTCGATCGAACCGGAAGAACTGCGGATCTCGAGCTTGATGCCGTCGCGTTTCAGGATGGCCGCGTAGCGATCCGCGAAACCTTGATAGATGCCCTTGTCCGCGCCGGTGGTGATGATGATCGTATGCTGGATGGCGGGCCGGATGACAGCTACCAGTGACCAGCCAAGTGCAACCAGCAGCAGTAAGCCTCCAGCAATAAGAAGTCGCCGGCGGCCCGCCGACATGGGCGGATTCTGACTGCGGCGAAGCGCCGGATCGCGCCTAGACATTGGTCACCCGATAACAGAAAGAAAGCACTCCCGCTGCAGCAACGCCGAGTATCGCTGATGACATGGCGAGTTTTGTAATTTTTGGATTTTCTACGATACCAGATTGTTGTATCGCGGCTCAAACGACCTCACTCGGCAGCTCGATCCGGGAGCAAGAAAAAAGGCCGCATGAATGCGGCCTTCTCTTCGTGCGATGCCGCTCAGTGGAAGAGCTTCATTGCCTGGGTGATCGTGTTGGATACGCCCCAGACCAGCGGCACCAGCACATACAGCCAGAAGATGGCCAGCAGGCCTTTGCTGGTGGGGTGGGCTTTCACTTGTGAATTGTCCATGTGCATCTCTCCGTCGGGCGGTCAGTGGGCTGCGCTGGCATTGCCGGCAAGGCTGGATACATCGGCTTCGCTCATGTGGTGCCTGTCGCTGACGCGCGCCACCAGCAGATTGCAGATGAAGCCGACCACGAGCAGGGCCGCCATGATGTGCAGTGTCATCGTGTATGCGTCGGCGCCGGTCACGCCGTGCGCGACCTGGTACTCGCGGATGTAGTTCACGAGCACCGGGCCGGCGATACCCGCGGCGGCCCAGGCCGTCAGCAGGCGACCGTGGATGCCGCCCACGAAGGCGGTGCCGAACATGTCGGCCAGGTAAGCCGGGATCGTGGCGAAGCCGCCGCCGTACATCGACATGATCACGCAGTAGGCCAGCACGAAGAGCGCGATGTTGCCGCTTGCGCCAAGCTGTGGCACCAGCCAGTACAGGACAGCGCCCAGCGCGAAGAATACGAAGTAGGTGTTCTTGCGGCCGATCCAGTCAGAGGACGAAGCCCAGAAAAAGCGGCCGCCCATATTGAACAGCGACAGCAGGCCAACGAAGCCGGCTGCTGCTGCGGCGGTCACGCTGCCCTTGAAGCTCTCCTGAATCATCAGCGATGCCTGGCCCAGCACGCCGATGCCGGCCGTCACGTTCAGGAACAGCACCAGCCACAGCAGGTAGAACTGGGACGTCTTCAGGGCCTGGTCGATGTGCACGTGATTACGCGTGATCATCTTGCTGGCGGTGGTGGGCGGGGTCCAGCCAGCCGGCTTCCAGCCCGGGGCGGGCACACGGATGGCCAGCGAGCCGATCAGCATCGACACGAAGTAGCCGATGCCCATGACCACGAAAGTCTGGGCCACACCGACCGACGTAGCGGTCTTGAAGGTGTTCATCAGCGCCACGGACAGCGGCGCGGCGATCATCGCGCCGCCGCCGAAGCCCATGATCGCCATGCCGGTGGCCATGCCGCGACGGTCCGGGAACCAGCGAATCAGCGTGGACACGGGCGATACATAGCCCAGGCCCAGTCCGATGCCGCCCAGCACGCCGTAACCGAGATAGAGCAGGGCGATCTGGTGCGTGTAGATACCCAATGCGGAGACCAGGAACCCGCTGCCAAAGCAGCAGGCGGCGGTGAACATCGTCAGGCGCGGACCCACGCGCTCGAGCCATTTGCCGGCGAATGCAGCGGAAATGCCAAGGAAGAAGATCGCCAGCGAGAAGATCCAGCCAAGCGTGGTCAGTTTCCAGTCATCGGGCGCTGACTCGGTAATGCCGATTACCCTCGATAGCGGTACGTTGAATACCGAGAATGCATAGGCCTGGCCGATGCAAAGGTGAACCGCCAGCGCGGCGGGCGGGACCATCCAGCGGGAAAATCCCGGCTTGGCGTAGGTCGCTTCCTTGGAAAAGAACGGGGCCGGGCCATAGGCCGGGCTGCTGCCTTGATTCATCACACTGCTCATCGAGCGTTCTCCAGACGAGGGTCCTGGGCAACCGTTCCGCTTGCAGCATGGCGCGCCGGCGGGTCTGGGTGGCCCAGCCGGTTGACCCGTCACGCCGCGGTCGGATTACCCCCAGATGTGTCGACGCACCGGGTGTTGGACATATTTATGGCCCGGACTGGTCGACGCTTGCTACCACACTACAAATCGGAAATGGGATTGCGCTGCGGGTAATGGCGCCGCGGCAACTGGCGCGAGCGAGTGCCGGCGGATCCGGCAGTCGGTGTGGCGAGAGACGCGAGGCGTCCCGGGATGAAATGGCTCATTATTTTTCCGTCGGGGCGAGCAGTCATTGTTCTGACCAACAATGACTACCGTGGAAAATGTTATGTGCGCTGAACCTTAGCCGTGTCGATCGCTGACTTCAATAGGTTTTCGAGGACATATTCCCTACCAACGGCACTTTCGATGTGATGCATGAAAAACGTCGGCGCGGCACGATATTCACCGTGTGGTTTTTGCGACAGCGTTGAATAATGTGTGGACGGCATATACGGCCATAGATGCCCTATTGATAGGACAAATTGTCACGAATGCGTCATGTGCGACGCCTACGATCTGTGCCGTGGCGGTTTTCCTCTGCCATGGAAAGACAAGCCGGTCACCAGCGATGGGTGCAAACGGGCGACAAGTGGGTGTCGCACGGACCGGCGAATTGACACGCCGCGGCCGGCCAATGGTCGCGGCATTTTTTTTGCGCCCGGGAAGGTCAGCCGAACGTCAGAAGGCTTCGTTGATCTGGAAGTAGGCGCCCTTCGTCTGGCGACCGACACCGACATCGAACCGGACATTGACCCGCGGCTTGAACTCGAAGCGGTAGCCCACGCCGCCATTCGGCAGCCAGTGGGCCGACGTCAGCCCGCCGGGGTTGCCGGCGATGGCGCCAGTGGCGAGCCAGAACACCATGCCCTGCCGGCCCACGATGTGCCAGCGGTATTCCACCTGGGCGGTCAGCATCGCCTTGTCCCGATACTGGCCCATGAAGTAGCCGCGCATGTGCTTGTTGTCACCGAGAATCGACATCATGCTCCACGGCACATCGCCCCAGTTGAACTTGCCGTAGATGTCGAACGCCAGCACGTCCCGCTCACGCATACGGAAGTAGCGGTCGTAGGTGAGTTCCAGCGATTCGAAATCGGTGTCGCTGCCCAGCGCGCGCCGGTAGACGGTGCCGTTCAGCAGCAGCGCTTGCCCCTTGTACGGATTGGGCAGGAAGTCTCGCGTGTCGTACGAAAAATGGGCGGTCAGGCCGCTGCTGAGCACGCGAGTGCCGTGCGGGTCGGTGGCCAGCGCGCTGTTCGCGCCGCGATCCAGGTGCGTTGCGTCGTCGTACTCGACGTCGACGCCGCCGCCAATATAGGTGTTGGGCTGCACGCGCATCATGACCCGGGGCTTGAACACGACGCCGCGACGCGTATAGCCCTCCTTGTTGGCGTCGTTGACCGCGTTGTCGTATCCGATGCCCCAGTACGACGTGGGTATATTGATCAGCGCGCCGGAAAACACGAAGCGGTAACTGTCGTCGGCGAAGAACGTGTTGTTGTCCACGCCGATACCCAGGGCCCCCGTGGTGGTGGCGAAGCCATGGATGTTGACGGTGGAGAGCTGTGTATCTTCCTCGGCGTTCTTCGGTTTGTAGAGGCCGATGGCCGCGGCGCCGATGCCGAAACCCATCTCCGGGTTATAAAAAGGACCCGGTAACACGCCCCAGTCGATGCCGTGGCTCAGGTCCACCTGCTTCGAGGCGCCGAGCTTGTTAAGGACCTTATCTATCCAGCTTACGTGTTCCGGGTCCTGCGCCGGCTCGCTCGACTGCGCGGCCGCGTTCGCGGCGGCCAGGGCAAGAGCGAGCGGGATAACCAGGGGCGTGCGCATCGTCGTCAGAACCGGAGGAAGCCAGTAGCAATCACGTAGTTGCGGTTATACCCGTAACCGATCTCCAGCAGTAAGCCGACGCCGCGGTTGATTGCCCAGCTCGCGCCCACGGATCCGCTCCAGGGCCCAGTGACCTGCTCGGCCATCTGGTAGTTCAGGCGGGTAGTCTGGCCGCTGCCGCACCGCCGCCGCCCGCGGTCCAACCGTGGGCGGCAAGCGGCAGGCAGCCGATTCGTCCGCCGCGTACTCCCATCGCGTGCGCATTCCCTTGGTCCGGTCAAGATGCACGATCTTTACCGAATGCCGCCCTGGATCGAAGTGATTGTTTTCGATAGGCGACATGAGGAAATCCAGATCCCAATCCGCACCCGACGGCGCTGCGACCATGCGTTCAGGCCGCAGCCTGAGTCACGAAGCGGATTGGCGCTTGTATCGCCGCAGATGGGCGATGGACTAGGGCTGATCGGTGTCAGTCAGCTCGACTGCGCAGGAGTGGTAGCGGTGGCCGGAGTGGCCGAAACCTTCGGCGTGCTGGCCGCGGCGGTGTCGCAGGCCGGGCGGGTGACTTGCTGTCGCTGCCGGGCCTCGGCGCGACCGCGCTCGATCACGGCAAAGTCGGGGCCGGCAACGGCTGACAGCGAGGCAAGGAGGGAGGCTGCGCCACACAGGGCGAGCAGGGCGGACTTCATCAGAAAACTCCGACGGGTGGGAAAAACCATGCCCAGAATGATCCGCGCCTTCCGCCATAGCGTCCAAGACCGGATCGTTATTCGGGCGATAGGCTGGGCCAATAGTTGACGATGAGGCCAACCATTGCGCAGCGGGCCAGCCCAAGGACTTCCGCTACCGCTGGCACCTACGACCGGAACATGATTTGCGCGGCGATCACAAGGACCATGAAGTACACGAATAGCAGTCCGCAGAGCGAAAACGCCACCGTGCAGAGCGTGTCCATCGCCCGATGGGGGTCTGAGAATCGTTCCTTCAGCCAGTTGTTCATATCAATCTCCAGAAGTCGGAGAGTCTAAGAACGCACGCGCCCTACGGCGAGTAAACTTGTGTTTCCAATTTCGCCAAGCGCATTACATTTGTTGTCGCGATGCATCGGCGGCGGTGTTCGCCGACGATGACCGTGGCAAACACCGACTCGGAGCACTGCGCGGCTCAGCGCATCTTGCCGAGGATGGCCTGCATCTCGGTGGCATCGAATGCCCGAAGCGTCTGGGTGTGAACGTTGCCAAGCGCGCCGACGCTCAGCCCGAACGCCGTCACCACGGTGTCATCCTGTGCCTCCAGCGTCAGCACGACGTCGTATTTGCCCAGTGTCCAGAACACATCCTTCACTTGCACGCCAAGTTGCGCGCCCAGTTCACGCACGGCGGCGGCGCGTTTGGTCGTTTCCTTGACAGTGCGGATGCCCTGATCGGTGAAGCTTGCCAGCACGATGTAGCGGGTCATGGTGAGTCTCCGGCAACAAGTGGATGGGCGCCGTCGGCGCCGTGCCGGGTGTGGGCGTGAACCCTATCCGGCCGGGAGAGCGTGTGGACGGTGGTTCAGGGATTCGGCGCGAACTCGCGCGGCGCTTCGTCGTTCACCCGAAGACGATGGCGGTGACGACGCTCGCCTGGAAGATTCGGCAAAACAGCCTGAGCAATGCCAAAAGCACGCAATTTGCGAACCACTGGCGACCGGATGCGGTTCGTGGTCATCCCATGCCCATTTCCGGGAGCGCGATCCCGTGGTGTGGCGCGAGGTGTTGCAGAAATGAAGCGCCTTCCGCGCGGCAACCCGGCCTGTTGCCACGGCCATGTAACGGATGCGCTGCAACATGGCTGCCATTCTGGGTCAGCCAAGAATGTCTCTCAGAAGAATCAAGTAGTAATCTTCCTGCCACATTTCTCATGCATCCTCCAGTCCGTCTCAAACAGGGAGGACACCATAATGAGAAGGATTTCCGTACTCGCGGCAGCCGCCATGTCGGTCGCCCTCGCGGCCTGCGGCGGCGATGACAACAACGCCGCGGCGTCGAATGGCAACAACGGCAACAACGGTGGCACGACGCCGCCGATCGAGCAGCCACAAGGCGGCGCCACGCCGACCAAGAACGTCGTGTTTTTCCTTGGCGACGGCATGGGCATGACGACGCTGACCGCCGCGCGTATCTACAAGGTGGGCGAGGAAGGCGATCTGACGATCGACACGATGCCGGAAAGCGGCTTCGTCCGTACGTACTCGAACGACGCCCAGGTCACGGACAGCGCCCCGTCAATGGCCGCCTACATGACCGGCGTGAAAATGAACAACGAAGTCATCTCGATGACTCCGGAAACGAGCGCCGTGGACGCCAATGGCAAGGCCTACGTGTCGGGCGCTGACAGCACCTGCCCCGCGACGGGCAACGGCAAGAGCGTGCCCACGCTGCTCGAGCAGATGAAGGCTGCCGGCTACGGCACGGGCGTGGTCACCACCACGCGCATCACGCACGCCACGCCGGCGGCCACCTACGCCCACATCTGCCACCGCGACGGCGAGAACGCCATCGCTGCGCAACTGGTACCGAAGGGCGCTGGCTTCAACAGCGCGCTGACCGATGGCGTCGACGTGATCTTCGGCGGCGGCCGCCAGCACTTCCTGGCCACGACCGCAGGCGGCAAGCGTACCGACGGCCGCGATCTGGTCGGCGAGTTCAAGACGGCCGGCTATAGCTACGCTGCCAGCAAGTCGGACTTCGACAAGATCACGGCCAGCTCCGCCAAGGTGGTGGGTCTGTTCAACGCGAGCCACATGGATTACGACCTCGATCGCGATCCGGCGAAAGAGCCGAGCCTGGCAGAAATGACCGGCAAGGCCATCGACGTGCTGGCTGCCAAGAAGAAGGGCTTCTTCCTGATGGTGGAAGGCGGCCGTATCGACCACGCGCTGCACGAGACCACCGCTCGCAAGGCGCTGCAGGACACCGCCGCATTCGACGACGCGATCAAGGCTGCCATCGACAAGCTCAACGTCATCGACCCGGGCCTGAAGAACACGCTGATCGTCGTCACCGCCGACCATGACCACACCCTGGTCCTGAACGGCTACGCCAAGCGTACGGGCAAGACCAGCGATGCCAACCCCGGCGTGCTGGGTCTGGTCAAGGACTACGTGACTGGCTCTGCCAAGCTCGATTCGACCGGCAACCCGTTCTCGATCATCGGCTTCGGCAATGGCGAGAACCGTCCGGCCACGCGTACCGCGCTGACCGATGTGCAGGTCTTCGACAAGACCTATCACCAGGAAGCTGTGATTCCGATGCCCGCGGGTGGTGAAACCCACGGTGGCACCGATGTGTTCATCGGCGCCATGGGCAACGGGGCCACCAGCTTCACCGGTGTGATGGACAACATCGAGGTGTTCGGCCTGATCAAGAAGGCAATCGGACTCTGAGCCAACCCGCCATCACCGCACAACGGAATATCGACATGAAAATCACTACCCGTATCGGAATGCTGGCGGCCGCGGCGGCCAGCGCTTGCCTGACGATGCCCGCGGCGCACGCCGCTGGCGAGGCCAAGAACGTCATCTTCTTCCTGGGCGACGGCATGGGCCCCGCCACCGTTACCGCATCGCGTATCTACAAGTACGGCGAATCGGGCAAGCTGACGATGGAATCGCTGAAGCGCACCGCGCGCATCAAGACGTTCTCCAACGACGCGCAAACCACCGACAGCGCACCGTCGATGGCTGCCTACATGACCGGCGTGAAGATGAACAACGAGGTCATCTCGATGTCCCCGGACACGAAGGCGACCGCGCCGGGCACAGACGGCAACGGCAACAAGACCATCAACAACTGCCTGCCGACCAACGGTACTTCGGTGCCGACGCTGCTGGAACTGGCCAAGGCGCGCGGCAAGGCGACCGGCGCCATCACCACGACCGAGCTGACGCACGCCACGCCGGCCGCCACGTACTCGCACATCTGCCATCGCGATGCGCAGTACGACATCGCCGCGCAAGCGGTGCCGGGCGGCGCGGGTTTCAACACGGCGCTGGGTGACGGTGTCGACGTGCTGATGGGCGGCGGACGCAACCACTGGACGCCGTTTGACGCCACGACCAACAAGAAGGGCCGTGCCGATGGCCGCAATCTGCTGACGGAGTTCTCCGCCAAGGGCTACGCCGTGGCCGCCACGCGCGACCAGATGATGCAGGCCAGCGGCAACAAGCTGATTGGTCTGTTCAGCACGACGAGCCATCTCGAGTACGAGATCGACCGCGTGGCGGGCAAGGGCGAAGGCGCTACCCAGCCGAGCCTGGCCGACATGACCGCCAAGGCGATCGAGCTGCTGTCGAAGAACGGCAATGGCTACTTCCTGATGGTCGAGGGTGGCCGTATCGACCACGCGCTGCATGGCACCAACGCCAAGCGCGCGCTGGAAGACACCATCGCCTTCGACGACGCCATCAAGCGCGCGCTGTCGATGGTCGATCTGTCGAACACGATCATCGTGGTCACCGCCGATCACGATCACACGATGACGATCAACGGCTACTCGCACCGCGGCAACCCGATCCTGGCCACGGCCACCGACTACAAGACCAAGAAGACCGCCCTGGCGGCCGACGGTCTGCCCTACACCACGCTGGTGTTCGGCAACGGTGGCACCCCGCGCAAGGCTACCCGCGACAACCCGTCGCTGGTGGACACCACCGCCAATGACTATCTGCAGGAAGTTGGCGTGAACCTGGGTTCCCCGGGTGCCGAAACGCACGGTGGCGGCGATGTGATGCTGTTCTCCACCGGCCCCGGCAGCGCGCCGTTGAAGGGCACCCTCGACAACACCAAGGTGTTCGGTGTGGTCAAGTCGGCCCTGGGTCTCTGATCCTAGTCGTACCCGACACGGGCACTTCACGTGCCCGTGCCATGACGCACGCCGGTTCGCCGGCGTGCGCTTTCCACTTTCAGCACGGCAATGATCAACATGAAGCAAGCCAGCATGAAACAAGCCGGCGTGAAGCAGGCAATCGGCCAGTTCGTTCTGCTGGCGCTCGGCGTATGCGCCTCGTCGACGGCTCTCGCGGCCACGGCTACGGATTCGGGCAGGCCACTCGCGCTGCGCGTGCAGCACGAAATGTCGGCACTCGGCAAGGATGGCGTGAAGCGTGATGTGTCGTTCGGCGAGCGTGTCTATCGCAACGGTGACTCGGTCTGGATCGAGCGCGAAGTGCCGGCGAGCGTGCGGCATGCGCATGACGAGGCAGAACATGCGGCGGGTGACAAGGGCCACAAGCACATGGATGTTTCCACGGCGGCGCGCTGGATCGAACGCAAGCCCAACGGCGAACTGAATGTTCGGCTCGTCAGCGATCAGATGCGCAAGACCTTCGAGGTGCGCCAGGGTGACTACGGCAATATCGGTTTCGATGGTTCCTGGGCCGCGGCGAGCCATCTGCTCGACCCCGCCCTGCTCAAGACGATGAAGGCCAACGGGCCCGTACGCGATGGCGTGCAGGAATACACGGCCCGCCGCGGCGACGAGCGCGTGACGGTGCAATGGGATGTGGCCGGGCAGTATCCGCGCCTGGTGCAGTCGCTCAACACGAGCGGCACACAGAAGAAGATCACGCGTGTCACGTCGGTCGCGACGCCGGCGAGCGCGCCCTGGTCTCGCACACGCGGCTACGCGCAGGGCGATTACTCCGATCTGCTGGACTGACGCGCCGATTCACTCGGTTATCCGCTGAGCCGCCGGACAGCGCCGGACAGCTCTGGGTGCTCAGCGGCCCGACGGGGTGCGAATCGACGTGGCGATATCGCGGCTCACCGAGGCGAGGGCGCGGTTATGCGCCGAGATGATCGCCTCGAAGCCATCGCCGGCAACGGCCTCGCGTACCACCGAGCGCCCGGCGATCGCCGGCTGTTTCCCCGGCGGCTGGATGGTCCATAGCGCATCCATCGACACGGCGACGGCCGGCTCCGTATCCAGACTCAGGATATCCACGCGGACACGCCAGGCCGGCATTGCATTCGAACCCGTATCGACGACAGTCACCTGATCGGACCCCAGCATGGTTCTCAGATCTGCGGCAATGACCTGGGAGATTTCGGACTTGAGCGGCTCGGCCCAGCGTGCGAATTCGTTGACCTTGACTTCGTTGGCCGAGACACGTGTCACGATCTGAGGCCGGTCGACCAGATCCGGTATCGTCACCGGCCCGACGACGACACGGACTGGTGTCGCGGTGGAGGCACGCTCCACAGTGTTGTCCGGATCAAGCGTGTAGAACCGCGCTTTCGGCGAGCTGCAGCCGGCCAGCAGCCCGATGAGCGCCACGAATGCCACGCTTGCGCTGGCGATCGACCTTGTCACGCGTTTCATGGCTTGTCCTCCGATTTTCCGCGTATCAGCGCTTCGGGGTGTTGCTCCAGATAGTCGGCAAGCGAGCGGAGCGCGGCGGCCGTACGTGCGAGTTCCTTCATGGCGTCCGCCGTGTTCTGCTGCAGCGCCGAGTCGGGGCCGAGCGCGGTGTTGGCGGAGTCGAGCGTGGAGCGTGCCGATGCCAGCGTGTCGCGTGCTTGCGGCACGAGCTCCGAGTCCAGCCGCGTCAATAGCGAGGTCGCGTTGCGGAGCATGTCCTTGGTGTTCTGGCCGATCTGCGCAAAGGGCACGCTGTTCAGTTGCGCGACAACGCGTGTCAGGGATTGCTGCAGCGACTGCAGATCGCCCTGGATGGACGGAAACTCCGGCGGGCTTTCGTTCCAGTTGATCTTGGCCTTGGGTGCGTTGGGGAAGAAATCCAGCGCGATATAAAGCTGCCCGGTCAGCAGGTTGCCGTTCCGCAATTGCATTCGGAGCCCTTGGGAGACCAGGAAGTCGCCAAGCTCGCGGGGATTTTCGGCTACCGGGCCCAAGGCGGCCCCGGTGCGGTAACGCGACGTGAATCGTCCCGGGTAGAAGTTTATTTCCACCGGAATGCTGAACTTGCGCGTCGCCGGATCGTAGCGCGTGTAGATACCAGTGACCTCGCCGATCACGATGCCCCGGAACTCGATCGGAGCGCCGACGGCCAGGCCGCGCACCGTGTCCGTGAAATTGACCACGTAGTGATGCACGACGCTGTCCTGGCGCTTGAGTGCGGTGACGCGGTCATGGAACAGCGCGAAGGTCGATCCTGCCGCTGCAGCGGGCTGGTCCTGCGCTTCATACGGGGTCTCGAAGCCGATGCCACCGATCAGGATCGACACCACGGACTGGGTGTTCACGCGCAAGCCGCTCGTATCGAGCGAAACGTCAACGCCGCTGGCGTGCCAGAAGCGTGTGCCCTGCTGCACAAACCGGTCGTACGGGGCGTTCACGAACACCTTGAGCGTGACGCCGCGTCCGTCGGAGTCGAGGTCGAACGCGGTGATCTGTCCCACCTGAAGGCGGCGGAAGTAAACCGGGGAGCCGACATCGAGCGAGCCCACGTCCTCGCTCTTTAGCGTGAACTCGCGGCCCGGCACGTCGCTGGTGAATGCGGGCGGCGTCTCGAGCCCGACAAAGTCGTGGCGCGTCGCCGTCGCCGTGCCGGTATCGGTGGCGATATACGAGCCGGACAGCAGTGTGCCGAGGCCGGAAACGGACCCGCCCGAGATGCGCGGCCGCACCACCCAGAAACGCGTGTTGTCGACAAGCAGGCGTCCGGCGTCCTTGGCGATCTCGGCGGTCACCACCACGCGCTTGCTATCGGGGGAGAGCGCCACCGACTTGACTATGCCGATGTCGACGTCCTTGAACTTGATCTTGGTCTTGCCGGCCTCCAGGCCCTCGCCGGTCTTGAAGCTGACGGTGATCGTCGGTCCTTGTTCGATCACGGCCTTCACCGCGAGCCAGCCGCCGATCAGCACGGCGATGATCGGCACGAGCCATATGAGCTGCAGGCGCCAGCGCGAGCGCGATGGCGCCTTGGCGACGGCTTCGGGGAAGTCCGGGGTATCGGGGTCCTGGCCTGGACTGGTCATGTTTGATGCTCCGCTTCATCCCAGATCAGCCGCGGATCGAATGTCATCGCGGCGAACATGGTCAGTACCACCACGGCGCCGAAGGCGATGGCGGCGGGGCCGGCCTGGATCGTGGCCAGGGCCTTGAATTGCACCAGTGCGACGAGCACGGTGATCACGTAGATATCCAGCATCGACCAGCGGCCGACGAACTCCACCACGCGATAGATTTTCGTGCGGCGCTTCGGCGCAGAGGTGGAATGAAACTGCGTGGAGAAGGCGAGGTAGCCGAGCGCGAGGATCTTGAGCATCGGTACCGCAATGCTGGCAATGAACACCACGATCGCGAGCATCCACGAGCCTGATGTCCACAGGTATGCGACACCACTCAGGATCGTGTCGTTCTCCGCGCCGAACAGCGAACTCGTGTACATGACCGGCAGTACGTTGGCGGGGATGTACAGCACGATGGCGGAAATCAGCAATGCCCAGGTGCGTGTCAGGCTCGCGGGTTTGCGGCTATGCAGTGTCGCGCCACATCGCGGGCAGGCCAGCGCATGGTCACGCGTGTGGGCGCTGGTCAGCAGTCCGCAATCGTGGCACGAAAGCAGGCCGCAATACGCCGCCGTGATGGGGCCCGAAACGATTGGCTGTTCCAGATGCGCGCGTGCACCGCCGGTTGCGCGCACTGCCGAGAAGTGTGCCCATAGCGAATGCGGGTCGAAGGCCGTGTGGGCCCCGACCAGCACGAGCATCAGCGCGCCGAACGACCAAAGTGCGACGCCGGGCACTACCGACGCGATGTGCGCGAGCTTGACCAGGGCCACCAGCAGGCCAAGGATCAGCACCTCGGTCATTCCCCAGGACTCGGCCTGATGGCAGAGCCGCAACACCTGAGGCGCAAACCAGGGCTTGCGACCCAGACGCAGCGGCAGCAGGATCCACAACATGCCCACGGTCTGCAGCACCGGCATCACGATGGTCGTGACAAGGACCAGGATGGCCAGCGGCCACATGTCGCCGTGAAACAGCACGCGCACCGCGCCAGCGAGGGTCGTTTGCACCAGCGTGCCGCTGACGGAGAGACCGACGATCGGATAGAGATTCGAGATGCCCAGCAGCACCAGCGCGCCTAGCGCAAGGGCCAGCGCTTGCTCCTGGCCGTCGGGGCGGTTGCGGGCAAGTTCAGCGTCGCAGCGGCAGCATCGCAGCGTGCCCTTGACGGGCACGGGCAATGCGCGCTGGAGCAGGTCGCATTCGGGGCAGGCGATCAGATCGGTGCGGGTCATGCGCCACCTCCGTGACGTGTTCGGCCTTGACGATCGTGCTTTGCCTGTTGATATCGCCGATGCCGGAGTGGCTTCCTGGTCCTTTCCTCTTTGCACAGGCGTCAAGCCACACGCGGCTCGTGGGAGCCACTGCAGCTAAGCCTATCAATCGACGCCTGGATCGGGTAGGGGACTTTGGTCCAGCATCGCCGTGCTACGCACGGGATATGCCCGGCGTAATCGGCGTAACCGTTGAATGAAACTGCATGAATCAGCGCCCGGAGCGCTGATCCATCTGCCCCAGCACGCGCTGCGCGTGTCCCGAGCAGTCTTCGTCGTCGGCAAGGTTCTCGATGTCGTGGGCGAGCGTGAGCAGGTCGCGCCGGGTGCCTGCCAGCCGCTGTTCCAACAACTCGATCTCGCCGGCCTTGCGCCGCAATACCGCGATGAGCTTGTCGCGTGGCCAGTCATTGAGATGGGTCGGAAGGATGGCGCGGATTTCGTCGAGCGAGAAGCCGGCGTTCTGGGCTCGCAGGATGATTTCTAGCCGTGTCAGCGTTTCCGGGGCGTACTCACGGTAGCCATTGGCCTGCCGCTGTACCGGCTGGAGCAGGCCACTTGCCTCGTAGAACCGAATGCGCGAGGCGGCCACGCCGCTCAGGCGTGCCAGTTCTCCAATCTTCATCTGCAGTGTTCCAGGGGGACTTGACATTAAAGTTGACTTTAAGCTTAGGGTTACGCAGTCGTCAACGCAATGCGCAAATGCCTGCGAACCCCAGCCATGAAACTGTTCACGCCCCTCACCCTGCCCAACGGCGCAGTCATTCCCAACCGCCTGGCCAAGGCCGCCATGGAAGAGAACATGGCCGATGCGGACCATGCGCCATCCGACGCATTGTTGCGCCTCTACGAAGCCTGGGCCGCGGGCGGCGCCGGCCTGATGCTTACGGGCAATGTCATGGTCGATCACCGGGCAATGACCGGACCGAATGGCGTCGTGCTGGAGAACGACGCCCAATTGGATCGCTTCCGGCAATGGGCGCGGATCGCGCGCGCGCACGGCGCCCACGTCTGGATGCAGATCAACCACCCCGGCCGCCAGATGCCCGCCGCGCTGGGACAGACCACGCTGGCGCCGTCAGCGGTTCCGCTGGAACTGGGCGCGCTGTCCAAGCAGTTTCCCGTTCCCAGGGAGATGACGGCAGCCGACATCGACGATGTGCGCGAGCGCTTCGTCCGCAGCGCGCAACTGGCCGAGCAGAGCGGCTTCACTGGGGTGCAGATCCACGCGGCCCATGGCTATCTGCTCAGTCAGTTCCTGTCGCCGCTGGCTAACCGGCGACAGGACCAATGGGGCGGCCCGATCGAGAACCGCGCGCGCCTGCTGCTCGACATCGTACGTGCGGTGCGGCAGGCGGTGTCGCCAGCTTTCGTGGTGTCCGTCAAGCTGAACTCGGCTGATTTCCAGCGTGGGGGATTCAGCCCCGATGACGCGAAGCGCGTGGTTGAACTGCTCAATCCGCTCGGCGTCGATCTGGTGGAACTGTCGGGCGGCAGCTACGAAGCCCCGGCCATGCAAGGGCAGGCGCGGGATGGCCGCACGCTCGAGCGCGAGGCGTACTTTCTGGCCTTTGCGCGCGATATCGCTGCCATCGCGCAGATGCCACTGATGGTCACGGGTGGTATCCGTCGCCGCGCCGTGGCCGACCAGGTGGTCGATAGCGGCATTGCGATGGTTGGCATCGCTACCGCGCTGTCCATCGATCCCAACCTGCCGCGCGACTGGTTGGCGGGCAGGAACAACGCGCCCGCGCTCCGCCCGATCACATGGAAGAACAAGGTGCTGGGTTCGCTGGCCAACATGGCCGTGGTCAAGTTCCAGCTCAAGCGGCTCAGCCAGGGACGCGGCACGCATCCACGGGTCTCCCCGCTCAGGGCACTGGTCGTGCAGCAAATGGCCAACGCCTGCCAGACAAGGCGTTACAAGCGCTGGATGATGGGACGGGAGTTGGGCTAAGGGTAATAAAGGGTAAGGGGCCGGCCCACTATCGCTTCTGATTCGCGGCTTCGAATCCGGCGACGAGGGCATCGAGCAAATGCCGCACGGCGGGCACCATGCCGCGCCGCGTCGGAAAGATCGCGTGCACGAGCCCACTCGTCGAGGCCAGTTCGGGCAGCAGATGCAGCAGCCGGCCTGACTGCAGATCCTCTTCGATGAATTCCCTCGGCAGCATGGCCACGCCGACGCCGAGCATCGCGGCGATTCTCAGGCTAGCGATATCGTCCGTTGCGAGTCGGGGGCGGTGCGCGAAAGCACGCTCCTTTCCGGCGGCATCGACGAGATTCCAGATGTATCGCTCGTTGTTGCTGGCCATGGCAATGGTCGGCCAGTCATGTAGCGATTCGATCGAGGCTGGCGGGGCGTGCAGCCTTGCCAGTTCCGGACTTGCGACAAGGACAAACGTGGACAAGCCCAGTTGCCGGACCGCGAGGTCGGTGTCCTCCAGCGGCGCGGGCCTGACGCGGATCGCGAAGTCCAGCCCTTCCTCGATGACGTCGACGCGGCGATTGGTGGCATCGATCAGAACCTGCACCTGTGGGTTGTCGCGCACGTAACGGGAAACCGTCTCGGCGACACCCGAGCTGAGAAGCGCAACCGGGCAACTGATCCGCACGGTGCCCTGTGGCTGCGAGCGGGTCTGGTCGACGATCTCCTTGGCGGCCCTGGCTTCGGCCACCACCGCAAGGCAGTGCTGGTGAAAGTGCCGCCCGGTCTCCGTCAGCGACAGGCTGCGGCTGGTGCGGTTCAGCAGGCGCACGCCAAGCGCCTCCTCCAGCGCGCGGATGCGCCGGCTCAGTTTCGAGGTCTGCTGGCCAAGGCTACGGGCGGCGGCAGTGAAGCTGCCGCGATCCACCACTTCGGCGAACAGCCGAAGGTCGTTGAGGTCCGGTATCTGATCCATGTGGAGGGGCCTTCAGGATGATCGGATCATCCTACTGGTGGCAACGATGCTTTGCAAACGCGGATATTTCGCCGTTGTCGTTGCTTGTCTAGCATTCATCCCAACCAGAGACCACGCTAAATCGTGCGGGTCGATGGGAGAGCCGGCCGATCGCGGACGGCCTGACCGAGGGGATGGAAATGCTCGTACACCGGCGTTGGGAATCACTGGATGCAGCCGATCATGGCTGGCTCCGCGCGAAGCACCACTTCCAGGTCGATGCCGCTGGCAACCCCGCGCATCGCCCGCTTGGCTCGCTGATTGTCTGGAATGACGACGAGATAGCGGTCGATGGAGGCTTTCCGCTTCATGGGCACCGCGACATGGAGATCGTCACGTATGTCCGCCAGGGGACGCTCGAACACCGCGACACGCTGGGCTCTACCGGCACGATCCGGGCGGGACAGGTTCAGGTGATGAGTGCCGGCCGTGGCATTCGTCACGCCGAGTCCAACCGCGGCAGCGAGACGCTCAGGCTCTATCAGATCTGGCTGCTGCCGCGCGAGCGTGGCGGTGACCCGCGATGGGAGACCCGGCCTTTTCCCGAGGCTGACCGATCCGGACGCTTCGCGGTACTGGCCAGTGGATTTCCCGGCGACGGCGACGCACTGCCGATCCGTGCGAATGCTCGGCTTCTCGCCGCGACGCTCGGGCCCGGCGATCGCCTCACACATTCATTCGCTCCGCACAGCAACGCCTACCTCGTGGTGGCTTCGGGACGTATCGCCGTGGATGGCGAGTTCGTCGGGCTGCGCGATGGGGTGGCGATCACGAATGCCGCATCCATCGACGTCGCGGCGCTTGAACACTCTGAACTGGTGATGGTGGAAACCCGTTGAGAGTCACTTGATCCATCCACCTCGAATCACTTTCGTCTGAAAGGACATGACCATGGAACACAACAAGTACTTCCCGCTACTCGGCCGCATCCTGCTCGGTGCGCCATTTCTCATGAGCGGTCTCGGCAAACTGGCCGCATATGGCGGAACCGTTGGCTATATTTCCGCAGTCGGCCTGCCGGCGGCGCCGCTGGCATACCTGATCGCGGTGGCGGTCGAGGTGGGCGGCGGCGTGATGCTGTTGTCGGGTTATCGGGTGCGCGCGGCGTCGCTAGTGATGGCGGCATTCTGTGTGGCGACAGCCGTTTTCTTCCATCACAACTTCGCCGATCAGAATCAGATGATTCACTTCCTGAAGAATCTGATGATCGCGGGCGGCCTTTTGCAGATCGCCAGCTTTGGCGCGGGCGCATGGAGCCTGGACGCGCGTCTTGCGGGGCCGGCGCCGCGCAAGACGGCGTTGCGGGCGAACTGATATCGGCGCTTGCTTGGCAAGCATGACGAATTGCCTGCAGGAGGCAACCAATGCAGAACAGTATTCCAACGCTGTTGCGGCGCAATCTTGAAGAGGTCTTCGGCGAAATCGATCCGGCGCGCAGGCGCCGCGCCATCGACGATATCTTTACTGACGACAGCGTGTTCTACGATCCGAACAGCGGTGTCCATCGTGGCCGCGACGCGATCGACAGGATTGCAGGTGTTATCAAGGCGTCGCATCCGGACTTCCGGTATCAGCCGATTGCCGAGCCCGAGGTGGCGGGGGACGGGGGGCGCATTCGATGGGTATCGGGGCGTCCTGGCGAAGCGCCTGCGTATGCGGGTACCGACTTCATCGTTGCCAGGGACGGCCGCATTGTCGCCGTTTATCTCTTCTTCGACGAATTGCCTTGAGTCGTGGCGCGCCCGCCCCAAAGGCTGGCGCTGCCGAATCCCTCCGGCGTTGCCGGAACCATAGAATCCTCATGAAGGAGTCTGCAAATGTCCAAGGTCCTAGTGCTGTATTACTCCACCTACGGGCATGTGGAAGCCCTGGCGGAGGCAGTCGCTGAAGGCGCTCGCGCCACCGGCGCTACCGTCGATGTCAAGCGGGTACCGGAAACGGTGCCGGCGGCGGTAGCCGAGGCCTCCCACTTCAAGGTCGACCAGAAAGCGCCGGTAGCCACGGTGGAGGATCTGGCTAACTACGACGCCATCGTGGTCGGCACGCCAACGCGCTTCGGGCGCATTTCCTCGCAGATGGCCGCGTTTCTCGATCAGGCCGGTGGCCTGTGGATGCGCGGCGTGCTGAACGGCAAGGTCGGTGGCGCTTTCACGTCTACTGCCACTCAGCACGGCGGGCAGGAAGCCACGCTGTTCTCGATCATTGCCAACCTGCTGCACTTCGGCATGACTATCGTCGGCTTGCCGTACAGCCATCAAGGGCAGATGACGCTGGATGAAATCGTCGGCGGGTCGCCGTATGGCGCGACGACCATCGCTGGTGGACAAGGGCAGCGTCAGCCGAGCGCCATCGAACTCGCGGGTGCGCGCCACCAGGGCGAACTGATCGCGAAGACCGCGAACAAGCTGTTCGGCTGAAGTTGTGTATCGCTAGCTGAGCGGCCTGCCGGTGGCAGTCGGGCAGGGAGTGGCGTCTTGCCTGGGCGTCGCTTCCTTTCGCCCATGGCGGAACGGCGCGCTCGGGTGCTAGAAGTTATGCCGCATGGCCAGTGCAAAGGTCTGCGGGTCGGCGCCGGCCTTCACGCCCAGACCGTTGATGGCGAAGTCATAGAGGGCGTTCCGCTTGTTATTGATCCGGCTGTAGTAGGTATAGATCGACGTGCGCTTGGAAAGCGGATAGTCGTAGCCAACAGTGATCTGCGTGGCGCCGGTCTCGGGGCCGGCATGGAATGACCCAATCGTCTCGGTCGCATTGCCCGCGCCGTTGCTGGCGAACGTGAAGCCGATCTTCACGCTGCCGGGTCCGAGCTTCTGGACCAGTGAGGTGTAATAGCTGTTGCGCGTCAGGTCGCCGGTGGCAGTGCGATAGTGCAATCGCTCGTACACCAGGGCGATCGTCGTCGTGGGGAACTGGTAGGAGACGCCGACCTTCATGCCATCGTCGTTACGGCCGGCGGTCTGATAGTGCTGATGGATCTCGTAGGCCATCGACACACTGAGCGGGCCGCGTTCGTACGCACCCGCGAACGAGTACAGCGCCGGATTACGCGGCACGCTGATCTTTTCTTCCGGCAGGCCCCAGGTCATCGCGCCGCTTAACCCGTGCCATTGCGGCGACTGGTAATGCAGGGAGTTCTGCTGGCGCCGGTCGAACGAGTTGGTGTTCTGGACGTTGTCCGTGGTGGCGGCCGCGCCATTGCCCATGATCGACATATAGCCGGCGGTGGTCGGGTAGTAGGGGTCGAGGGTCTTGGTCGAAGTGGTATAGGCCGTATCCCAGTTGCCCATGAATACGGTGCCGTACGGGCTGGCCATGCCGAGCCGCGTGTCGCGTGCAGCGATCTGCCCCGCGCCGGTGTCGATCGACAGCGTGCTCTCGACCTGCCAGATGGCCTTGAGCCCATAGCCGAGCGCTTCCTCGCCGCGAATACCGAAGACGGACCGGTTGTTGGTCAGCCGCGCAGTGCCACCCAGGTGGGTGCCGTCGGTCGCGGTGGAGGCTGACGCGTATTCGACGGCCGTATTGAGTCGCCCGTAAATCACAACGGATGACTGGGCGTTGGCCGTGCCGACCAGGCAGGTGGCCGAGGCCGATAACGTCGCCAACGCCGCCAGGGGGCGCATCCAGTGCCACACGCCAACTCTTGTCATCTCGCGCTCCCCCGTTGGTTTGATTCCTATAGTAGTGAAGCGTCGCACGGACGGGAATCGACGCTGATCGATAGAGGGACCACTACAAGGGAATCATGGCGCTCGAGAACCAGAAACCTATTCCGGCCAGCATGCACGGCTGTGTGCTGTCGTTTGTCGCAGGCTTTGTCGACGTGGTTGGCTTTATCGCCCTGTTCGGGCTGTTCACGGCCCACGTGACCGGCAACTTCATCATGATCGGCGTGGAGTTGACCGGGAACTCGGACGGCCTGGCGACCAAGCTGCTGGCACTGCCGGCCTTTGTCATCGCGGTGGCCGCCACACGTGTGCTCGAAGCGAATTTCGCGCGACGCCAGCGTCCCGTGGTTGCGCTGCTGCTCGCCATCGAATGCCTGTTCCTGCTGCTGTTCATCGGCACCGGGCTTTGGGCGAAGGCTGGCGCTGGCCTGACTGCCAATGCGTTGCCGTCCACGCTTGCGGGAATGCTGGCCGTGGTGGCCATGGGCATCCAGAACGCGTTGTCCCGTACCGCGCTGGCCGACCTGGGGCCGACCACCATCATGACTGGCAATACCACCCAGGTCGTGATCGATCTCGTCGATCTGACTTCCGCCAGCCCGGAACAGACCGGGGCGATCGTCACGCGGCTGCGCAAGATGCTGCCAGCCGTGGTGGGGTTTGCCGCCGGCGCGGTGCTCGGCGCGCTTGCCTATCAGGCGGTCAGTTTCTGGTGCGTCTTTCTGCCGGTGCTGCTGCTGGCGGCGGTGTGTCGCCAGCGTTGGCCCGGCCGGGTGGCGTTGGCCTGAACCGAGGTTCACCAGCCGCCGAAATTTCGCCTTTTTGATTTGAAATATTTTGGTGTACCATCCGCATACATTAACAGCGTCAAAGTATGCAAAAAATGGAAGCCAATGAGTTTCGCCCGCTGGCTGGCGTAAAAGTGCTTGAGTTGTCACAGATTCTGGCGGGCCCCACCTGTGGGCTGATGCTGGGCGATCTCGGGGCCGACGTGGTCAAGATCGAGCGATTTCCTGCCGGGGATGACGCGCGGAAGTACCGTCGGCCGGGCGACAGCGGATTGCCGCCTTCCTTCCTGATTGTCAATCGCGGCAAGCGGTCGCTCGGACTTGACCTGCGCAAGGAAGAGGGCAAGGCCGTGCTCAAGCGGATGGTTGCCCAGGCCGATGTGCTGACCGAGAACTTCCGTCTGGGAGTGATGGAGAAACTGGGCCTTGGCTACGACGTGCTGCGCGAGGTGAATCCGGCCCTGATCTACTGCTCGATTACCGGATACGGACGGACGGGGCCGCTGGCCAGCAAGGGCGGTTTCGACCTGATTCTGCAGGCGTTCTCGGGGCTCATCAGCGTGACGGGAGAGCCGGGCCGCGACCCGGTCAAGCCGGGCATGTCGATCGCCGATGTCAATGCTGGCATCCTGGCCGCATTCGGTATCCTGGCCGCGTACATCAACCGGCTACGCACGGGCGAGGGCTCGCGCGTCGAGACCTCGCTGCTGCAGGCGTCGATGCAGCAGCTTTACTGGTACGCGGCGGCCTACTTCTCGACCGGGGCGATTGCGAAGCCGGTCGGCACGGCGCATCCGCTCATCGCGCCTTACCAGGTGTATCAATGCGCTGATGGCGGTATCGCGCTCGGGGGCGCCAATCAGACCAACTGGGAGCGCATCGCCGACGTGCTGGGCCATCCGGAGTGGAAGGCCGATCCGCGTTTCGACAGCGCGGCGGAAAGACTCGCGCGCCGTGCCGAACTTGAAGTGTTGATCACCGATGTCCTGAGGGGCGCGCCCGTGGCGACGTGGGTGGAGCGATTCGATGCCGTGGGGGTGCCTGTCGGCCCGGTTCAGAACGTGGGGCAGGCACTGGAGCATCCGCAGGCGAAGGCAGTCGGGATGGTCATGGAAGCCCGCAAGCCAGGCGGCGGCGTGACGCGCGCGCTGGGGCTACCCGTCCTGTTCGACGGGGGCAACGCCAGCTTGACCGGCCCGGCCCCCGCGCTGGGCGAGCATTCCAGTTCGGTGCTGCAGGAGTTTGGATTTGCCGCGGGAGAGATCGAGGACCTGCTACGCAACGCCGTGGTCCACGACTGCGCTCATCCGGTCGCGGCGTGATGCGCGTGATGTGTTTACGGGCGACGTCCGCGGCTGACCGCCGCGCCATCGTCGGGCATCGCCGCGATCATGTCGGCATAGACATTGCCGCCCGCGGAGATGTGCCGGACCATCGCTTCGGCGGCGGCATCCTCGTCGCCAACCTTGATCGCGTCGAGCACGGCCTTGTGCTCGGCCAGCGATGCGCGAACGCGCGCGGGGTGCTCGAAGCGGTAGTCCCGCATGCCACGCATCCGCGCGCGCATGGTGCGGATCTGCTTGGCCAGGATGTCGTTGCGACTGCCCTCGTAGAGCACGCCATGGAATTCGTCGTTGGCGGCGCGGTAGGCCTCGGCATCTCCCTGCGCGGCCGCGCACGCTTCGTACGCGGTCTCCAGCGCGTCCCGCTCCGCCGGTGTCATGCGGCGCGAGGCGAGTCGGGCGGCAAGCGATTCCAGCTGGACCAGGATCTCACTCAGCGCGACGTAGTCGCGCAATGTAATCGACGACACGATCGCGCCCTGGCGCGGCACCAGGGTGACGAGTCCCGCCGAGGCGAGCTGGATCAGCGCCTCGCGCGCGGGCGTGCGGGACACGCCGAAACGGTCGATCAGTTGCTGTTCATCGATCTGGGTGCCGCTCGGCAGGTGCCCGGACAGGATTTCCTGCTCTATCTCGGACCTGATGGTCTCGGTGCGGCTCTTCTTTTCTTCCGACATGCCTGTGTTCATCGCTGTAGATGTGGCGATTCTACGCTGCTGCCGGCGCTTTCCGGCCGCCTTCCGGCCCGGAGTTCGATCTTTTTCGTCGTTTATGTACACATAACGTTAGCTTGCGCATGCACAGATTTGCTGCGTGAGCGCCTTTATGCCTCTACGCCTTTACACACCTTCATCCCCAAACCTCCCATGACCGACACATCCGGACTGCCCTCGCTCGCCATCGAAGGGCGAGTTGCCACCATCACATTCCAGCGCCCCGACGTCGCCAATCGCCTTGGGCCCGATGATCTCGACGAGATTCATCGCCATATCGAAACGGTGAACGCCAGCGAAGCGCTCGTTCTGCGGATTCGTGGCACCGGGAAGTACTTCTGCAGCGGCTTCGATATCGGCAAGCTCGCGGCGGGGCAGCGTGGGTCGGGCTTTGAAGAACTCGTCAACACGGTCGAGGACTGCCGGCCTGTCACCATCGCCGCGCTAAACGGTGGCGTCTATGGCGGCGGCACCGATCTCGCGCTCGCGTGCGACTTCCGCGTTGGCGTACCGACAACGGACATGTTCATGCCCGCCGCGCGTCTCGGCCTGCATTTCTACAAGCGTGGCATGGAGCGATACGTGACCAGGCTCGGCCTGGACACCGCCAAGCGGCTCTTCCTGACCGCGGCCCGGCTCCAGTCGGACGAACTGCTGCGCTGCGGCTTTTTGACATCGCTGGTCGACGCCGCCGACCTCGACGCGAACGTCGATGCGCTGAGCGAAACGGTCGCCAGCATGGCGCCGCTCGCGGTGCTTGGCATGAAAAAACATCTCAACCGGATTGCCCGGGGCGTGCTCGATGTCGAGGAACTGGCTGTCGACGTTGCACGCGCCGCGCAATCGGCTGACATCAAGGAGGGCGCGCTGGCCTGGAAGGAAAAGCGCAAACCAAGGTTCCAGGGCAACTAGTCCAGGGAGCCGGCTTTCATTAGTAGAACCGAAATGGAGACAGAAGCATGAAGATAGCGAAGGCATCGAGGGTATGCATCGCCGCCGCGTTGCTGGTGCCGATGACGCTGGCGTGGGCGCAGGGCCCTGCCGCGTATCCAACCAAACCGATCCGGCTGATCGTCGGTTTCCCGCCGGGCGGCGGCGCGGATGCCGTGGCGCGCATCGTCGCGGAGAGAATGTCCCGGGACCTGGGGCAGAGCATCATCATCGACAACAAGCCCGGCGCCGGCACGACCATCGCGGCGGAAGCGGCAGCCCGCGCCGAGCCCGATGGCTATACGGTCTTCATGGGTAGCGCGAACCTCTTCGGCGCGGACAAGATCCTCTACAAGACGATCCGCTACGACGGGCAGAAGGACTTCACGCCGATCTCGCGCTGGACCATCGCGCCGATGGTCCTGGCGGTGAATAACGATATCGGTGTGAAGTCGGTGCAGGAACTGATCGCCAAGGCGAAGCAGAATCCCGGCAAGTACTTCTATGCGTCGTCCGGCAGTGGCGGGGCGCCGCATATGGCTGGCGTCTACTTCAACAAGCTCGGCGGCACGCGGATGGAGCACGTGCCGTTCAAGGGTGGCGCGCCGGCGGTGACGGCCGTGATTGCTGGTGATGCGCAGATGATCTTCGCCACGCCGCCGTCGGTGCTGCCGATGGTGGAGACCGGCAAGCTCAAGGCGCTGGCCGTGACGTCGGAGAAGCGGTCGCCGTTGCTCCCGAACCTGCCGACGGTGTCGGAGGGTGGCGTCAAGGGCTACGATTTCACGTTCTGGTTCGGGTTGTTTGGCCCAGCCAATCTGCCGCCCGATGTCGTGCGCAAGCTCTTCACCGCAAGCCAGAAGGCATTGAGCGATCCCGAGGTGGTGCGCAAGCTCGCGGCGCAAGGCAATGAGGCGCTGCCTTCTGCGTCGCCGGACGAATTCCGCAAATGGGCGTTGGCGGAGGGGGCCAAGTCCAAGCAATTGATTGAGCAGTCTGGCGCACATCTGGACTAGGCTGGGCGGAGCAGGGCCGCCAGGCCCATGGCCAATGGCGGAAATAGTGACGATTCAGGCGTTTGACTTTTTAAGACGACTGGTCATATTATTTCCGCCATGGCTCGTACATCAGACAAGACCGACATTCCGAACCGCCTGACCAAGGCGGGTCGCGAACTGTTCTCCCACCACGGCTACAACGCCACCGGCATCCAGCAGATCACCGATCACGCTGGCGTGCCGAAGGGCTCGTTCTACAACCACTTCGAAAGCAAGGAAGCGTTCGCGGCAGCGATCATCGCGGAGTACGCCGATTATCTGCACCGCTCATGGGAAGCCATGATGGAGGACGCCCCGCCCGAGCCGATGGCGGCGATCCGCTATGTCTTCACGCGGATGATTACCTATCACGAATGCTGTCCCACGCAGGCGGGTTGCCTGATCGGCAACTTTGCTGCCGAGATCGCCCTGACGAGCGATACCTGTCGGGCCGTGCTGCAGGACGCCCAGTTCGCCTGGCGCGAACGGCTGGCCGGCATGATCAGCCTTGCCCAGGCGCATGGTGAGATCCGCGCCGATATCGCGTCAGCCGAGCTTTCGGGGCTCGTCTGGGATACGTGGGAGGGCGCCTTGCTGCGTATGAAGATCGAACGCTCGGTGGCCCCGCTGCGCCGCAGCGTCGACCTGATGTTCGACCACCTGTTCCAGCCGGCCGCCGCGGCCGGCATCCACCACAGTCCAACCTTGGAGTAAGTCATTCATGGGTGCACAGACCGAAGCATTCCTCACCGAAGCCCTGTTTCAGCCGATCAAGCTGGGCCGTATCGAACTCGCCAACCGCATGGCCATGGCACCGCTCACGCGCAGCCGCGCCGATGACGATCTGGTGCCGACCGAGATGGTGGTCGAGTACTACCGCCAGCGCGCCAGCGTCGGCCTGATCATCGCCGAAGCCACGCAGGTTTCGGAGACTGCCCAGGGCTACACGAACACCCCCGGCGTCTACACGCCCGAGCAGATCGCGGCCTGGAAGACGGTAACCGACGCCGTGCACGCGCAAGGCGGCAAGATCTTCCTGCAGATCTGGCATACGGGTCGCATGTCGCACTCGCATTTCCAGCCGGACAATCAGGCACCGGTGGCGCCTTCGGCCATTGCGGCCAATGCCAAGACGTATATCAATGGCCAGGGCTACGTCGAATGCTCGCTGCCGCGCGCGCTGGAAGCTTCGGAAATTCCGGAGATCGTGAATGACTTCCGCGTCGCCGCAGCCAACGCGATCAAGGCTGGCTTCGATGGCGTCGAAGTGCATGGCGCGCACGGCTATCTGCTCGATGCCTTCCTGCGCGATGGCACGAACAAGCGTACCGACGCCTACGGCGGCAGTATCGAGAACCGCGCCCGCTTCCTGCTTGAAGTCATGGCGGCGGTGACTGCCGAAATCGGTGCCGATCGCGTGGGTGTCCGACTGGCGCCGGTGTCGCCGGTCAACGATGCGGTGGAAAGCAATCCGCAGCCGCTGTTCGAATACGTCGTGCGTGAGCTGGAAAAACTCCATCCGGTGTACATCCACGTGGTCGAAGGCTACACGGGTGGCCCGCGCGACAACGTGCCGTTCGACTACGAGGCGCTGCACCGCCTGTACTCGGGCGTGTGGATGCTCAATAACGGCTACAGCAAGGAAATGGCCGAAGAAGCGATCCGCGCCGGCCGTGCCGACATGGTCTCGTTCGGCCGCAAGATGATCACCAACCCCGACCTGCCGCGTCGCTTCCGTGAGAACCAGCCGCTGAACAGTCCGTTCGAGGACGCGTCGCTCTACGGTGGTACTGGCCCGCACGGCTACGTCGACTATCCGGCATTGGCCTGATCTTCGGCATTGCGCGCTCTACGGGCAGGTTTGCATCCGGGCCTATGTCCTTAGGTCCGGATCGCGGCAAGCTTGACGTAGAGCGTGCTTCTTGAAATCCCCAGCGTTCTGGCGGCCCTTGAAAGGTTGCCGCGCGCATCGTTGATGGCGGCGAGTATCGCCTGCCGCTCCAGATCGTCGAGGCGGCCAGACGCTGCCGATATCGGTATCGGGGCCAGAGCCGTCGCGTCTCCGGCCGGCCCGGATTCGACGAGGGAGGACAACATCGACACATCGATGCCATTGTTCTCGCCGAGCGCGAACATGACCTCGAACACGTTCTGTAGTTCACGAATATTCCCGGGCCAGCGATAGCGCACCAGTGTCTGATAGACCGACGGTTCGATCCGCTTCGGCGGGCACCCGTACTTGCGCGCGAGCTTGTGGTTGAGGTGATTGACGATGGACTCGATATCGCCAGGCCGGTCGCGCAAGGCCGGAAGCTGCAGACTGACCGCGCAGAGACGGTGGTACAGATCCTCGCGAAAGCGCCCGGCGGCAATTTCCTTCTGCAGATCGCGGTTGGTCGCGGCGACAAGTCGCACCGATACCTGCCGCTCCCTCGTATCCCCCAGACGAACCACCACGCCATCCTGCAGCACACGCAATAGATGCGGCTGCATGTCGAGCGGCATCTCGCCGATCTCGTCGAGGAACAGCGTGCCGCCTGCGGCCTGTTCGAATTTTCCGGGATGGCCGCCGCGACGCGCCCCCGTGAAGGCGCCTTCCGCGTAGCCAAATAGCTCGCTGGCCAGCAATTCGCGCGTCAGAGCGCCGCAATTCACGGCAACGAATGGACCGTCGGGCCGCTTGCCAGACCGATGCAATGCGCGTGCGAACAGCTCCTTGCCCGCGCCGGTCTCACCGACCAGCAGCACGGGCAGATCGAGCGACGCGATACGGCGGGCGCGTGCCTTGGTGGCGGCGAGAATTTCGCTCTCGCCGATGATCTCGGTGAACGGGTCATCCGTTGTCACCGCAGTCGGGGCGGCGGGGAGTGAAATGCTGGTCCGGCCCGGGCGTGCCGCGAGTGGAATCACGAGCATCGTGCCGAGCAGTCCTTCGCGATCCTTGACCGTGTGAAGCCATTCGGGCCGCAGCCAGCCCGGGCGCTGACGTATTTGATCGACCTCCGTCTGTGTGAGGTCGAGCCCTGGTATCGCGCTGCCGGTCTCCAGCGCGAAACGTACACCATGGGCATCCCCGGCGGCCTGCGAGTGGCCGTTGATACGAACGACACGGCCGCGGAAATCGGCAAGGACCACGAAGTCGCTGGCATAGCGCACGAAATCGTCGATGGAGCGGGCCAGCAGCCGCTCGTGCATCGCCACGTCGCGCCGAGCCAGCTCGCTCTCGATCTGCCGGGCCGCCGCCACCACCAGACCGAGGGTGTGCCCGTGGAATGACTCCTTCACGCCCGATACATCAACGACGCCAAGCAGGTGACGTCCGAACGGATCGAGTATCGGCGCGGCGGCGCAGGTCCAGCGTTTGACGTCCCAGCAGAAATGCTCGCTGGCATGGATCTGCACCGGCGCGACGGTGGCGATCGCGGTGCCGATGGCATTGGTGCCGATCACTTCCTCACTCCAGCATCCGCCCATGGCAAGGTTGACTTCCTCGCCGACGCTGCGCACGCGGGTCGAGCCATTGAGCTGAAGGATGGTGCCGTCGGTGTCGCTGAGCATGATCAGCGTGCCGCATTCGCGCAAGATGTCGCGCAGGCCTTCGAGCGCCGGACCCGCTGCGTCGCAGAGGTCACGGTTTTGGGTGCGCAGTTGGCGAAGGCGATCGTCGGCGGCGCCCGGCGCCGAATGCAGGGTCGGGTCGACAGCCTCGGAACGACACCGCTGCCAGGAAGCGAGGACAACTCTGCGTACGCCATCCCCCTCATGTGGATGATGGGGATGGTCCCGCAGGAAGCGTTCCCAGGCCGAGGCCACGACAGGTTCGTCGCTGATGCGGGGGACCAGAGTGCCGTAGTGGGTGAACGGCATGGAGCGATCACTCTCAGTTGATTCCGGCAACCGTAGCCCCACGCTTTTCGCAAGTCAACAATTCTCTTTGCAATCAAGGGTTTGTGCTGTGCAGCAGGGGCGCGAAAGTGTCCGGAATCCGGACACTTTCGCGTAGACGTCCGGAAATTGCACAACGTTGGGCGTTGATTGCCCCATGCCCGAACTGGCCAGTCGGTGACGGCAAGGCATTGATTTCAATCACATGTGATCGGCTCCTGCAGGTGCCAATGCCGCCTGGCATGTCCCTTGCCATGAAGGGTGTGTGGGACCTCCCACGACGATGACACCAATGACAGGAGACAACATGCAATCCCACTCCACCGTACAGGTGATGGGCATCGATGCAGGCGGCACGATGACCGATACATTCTTCGTGCGCTCGGACGGCCGGTTCGTGGTCGGCAAGGCGCAGAGCAACCCCGGCGACGAATCGCTGGCCATCTACAACTCGTCGGAGGATGCGCTGGCGCACTGGGAGCGCACCGTGGATGACGTCTACCCGGAACTGCTGACCTGCGTGTATTCCGGCACGGCGATGCTCAACCGCATTCTTATGCGCAAGGGCCTGGACGTCGGCCTTATCTGCAATCGCGGTTTCGAGCAGATCCATTCGATGGGGCGTGCGCTGCAGAGCTATCTGGGCTACGCATTGGAGGACCGCATTCACCTGAACACGCATCGCTACGACGAACCGCTGGTGCCTGTCTCGCGCACGCGTGGCGTGACCGAGCGCACGGATGTGCAGGGCAGGGTCGTCATTCCGCTGCGAGAGGAAGAAGTCCGGCAGGCCACGCGCGAACTGGTGGAGGCCAAGTCGCAGGCGATCGTCATCTGTCTGCTGCAATCCCACAAGAACGAGTCCAGCGAACAACGTGCGCGCGACATCGTGCAGGATGAACTGACGAAGCTGAAGGTCGATGTCCCGGTGTTTGCGTCGGTGGACTATTACCCGTCGCGCAAGGAAAGCCACCGGATGAACACCACAATCCTCGAGGCCTACGGCGCGGAGCCCTCGCGGCAGACGCTGAAGAAGGTCAGCGACCGCTTCAAGAAACACGGTGCCAAGTTCGATCTGCGTGTGATGGCCACCCATGGCGGCACGATCAGCTGGAAGGCGAAGGAACTGGCGCGGACGATCGTGTCGGGGCCGATTGGTGGCGTGATCGGATCGAAGCTCCTGGGCGAGGCGCTGGGCGACGAGAACATCGCATGCTCGGACATCGGCGGCACCAGCTTCGACGTGGCGCTGATCACCAAGGGCAACTTCGCGATCAAGTCGGACCCCGACATGGCGCGCCTCGTGCTGTCGCTGCCGCTGGTGGCGATGGACTCCGTGGGCGCGGGCGCTGGCAGCTTCGTGCGGCTTGACCCGTACAGCAAGTCGATCAAGCTAGGGCCCGACAGCGCCGGCTACCGCGTGGGTACCTGCTGGCCGGAGAGCGGGCTGGATACGGTCACCGTCTCCGACTGCCACGTCGTGCTGGGCTATCTGAACCCGGAGAACTTTCTTGGCGGTGCGATCAAGCTCGATGTGGAACGCGCCCGCCAGCACATCAAGGTACAGATCGCAGATCCGCTCGGGCTGTCGGTCGAGGACGCGGCAGCAGGGGTAATCGAATTGCTGGACCTCACGCTGTCCGAGTATCTGCGCGCCAACATCAGCGCCAAGGGCTACAACCCTGCCGAGTTCACATGCTTTTCTTACGGCGGCGCGGGCCCCGTGCATACCTACGGATACACCGGCGGCGTCGGCTTCAAGGACGTGGTGGTGCCGGCCTGGGCGGCTGGCTTCTCGGCCTTCGGCTGCGCCTGCGCGGACTTCGAGTATCGCTATGACAAATCGGTGGATCTCGGTGTCGGGCAATTCGCACCGGACGCCAGCAAGGAGACCGCGTGCCGGATCCTGCAGGAAGCGTGGTCGGAACTGGCCGTCAAGGTGATCGAGGAGTTCCGGACCAACGGCTTTGATGCCAGGGACGTCGTGTTGATCCCGGGCTACAAGATGCAGTACATGGGGCAGCTCAATGATCTCGAGATCGTCTCGCCGGTAGCCACCGCGTCGTCCGCCGAGGACTGGGACCGCATCGTCGACGCGTTCGAGAATACCTACGGGCGCGTCTACGCCAGTTCGGCCCGCTCGCCGGAACTGGGCTTTTCGATCACGGGAGCCATCCTGCGCGGCATGGTGGTCACGCAGAAGCCCGTGCTGCCAGAGGACCCGGACGCCGGTCCAACGCCACCCGGGGAGGCCTACCTGGGGGTTAGGCCCTTCTACCGCCACAAGGAATGGATGGATGCCGCGCTCTGGAAGATGGAGTCGCTCAAGGCCGGCAACCACATCGTGGGTCCCGCCATCATCGAATCCGACGCCACCACGTTCGTGGTGCCGGGCGGCTTCGAAACCACGATCGACAAGCACCGCCTGTTCCATCTCAAGGAAGTCAAATAAGGAGACACATCATGAACATGATGAGCAACAAGGAAGTCGGGTTCGCCGATCTGTTGAAGAACGGCCAGACCCTCAAGGAATTTCGCGACGCCATCCTCGCCCGTACCGAAGAATCTGGCCACTACAACGGCCTTACCAGTCTGGACTTCCGGGACAGCGACCCGATCGGATACGAGAAGCTGTTTTCCAAGCTGCGGGGTGGACTGGTCCATGCACGTGAAACCGCCAAGAAGATTGCCGCCAGCCCGATCGTCGAGCAGGAGGGCGAGCTCTGCTTCACGCTGTATAACGCGGTCGGGGACTGTGTGCTGACCTCCACCGGCATCATCATCCACGTGGGCACGATGGGTGCGGCGATCAAGTACATGATCGAGAACAACTGGGAGGCCAACCCCGGCATCCATCCCGGCGACATGTTCACGAACAACGACTGCTCCATCGGCAACGTGCACCCATGCGACATCGCTACGATCGTGCCGATCTTCTGGGAAGGCAAGCTGATCGGCTGGGTGGGCGGCGTGACGCATGTCATCGACACGGGCTCCGTAACGCCAGGCTCCATGTCCACGGGCCAGACGCAACGCTTCGGCGACGGCTACATGATCACGTGCCGCAAGACGGGCGCGAACGATGTGCCGTTCCGCGACTGGCTGCATGAGTCGCAGCGCTCGGTACGCACGCCGAAATACTGGATTCTCGACGAACGGACCCGCATCGCCGGCTGCCACATGATTCGCGATCTGGTGGAGGAGGTGATCCGCGCCGACGGCATCGAGGCCTACGAGAAGTTCGGCTACGAAGTCATCGAGGAAGGCCGCCGCGGGCTCCTGAGCCGCATCAAGGCCATGACGCTGCCAGGCAAGTACCGCAAGGTATCGTTCGTCGACGTGCCGTACAAGCATCCGGACGTGCAGGTCTCCAACGCCTTTGCCAAGCTCGACTCCATCATGCATTCGCCGGTGGAAATGACGATCCGCCCGGACGGCAAGTGGCGCCTGGATTTCGAAGGCGCGAGCCGCTGGGGTTGGCACACGTTCAATGCCCACCAGGTGGCCTTCACCTCGGGCATCTGGGTGATGATGTGTCAGACCCTGGTGCCGACCCAGCGTATCAACGACGGCGCCTACTTCGCCACCGAGTTCCGGCTGCCCAAGGGCACATGGTGCAATCCCGATGACCGGCGCACCGGCCATGCGTATGCCTGGCATTTTCTGGTGTCCGGCTGGGCGGCGCTGTGGCGTGGTCTCTCTCAGTCGTACTTCAGCCGTGGCTATCTGGAGGAAGTGAACGCGGGCAACGCCAATACTTCCAACTGGCTGCAGGGTGGCGGCATCAACCAGGATGGCGAGATTCACGCGGTCAACAGCTTCGAGGCCAGCTCCTGCGGCACAGGCGCGTGCGCAGTCAAGGACGGTCTCAACCACGCCGCTGCCATCTGGAACCCGGAAGGCGACATGGGCGACATCGAGATCTGGGAGATGGCCGAGCCATTGCTCTACCTGGGCCGGAACGTCAAGGCCAACTCCGGCGGCTACGGCAAGTATCGCGGCGGCTGCGGCTTCGAGACCCTGCGCATGGTCTGGAACGCCCAGGACTGGACGATGTTCTTCATGGGCAACGGCTTCATGAACAGCGACTGGGGCATGATGGGTGGCTATCCGTCGGCCACCGGGTATCGCTTCGAAGCGCACCGCACCGGGCTGGAACAGCGCATTGCCAGCGGCGACTCATTGCCGCTTGGCGGCGACATCGACCCGGCCAATCCGGACTACGAGCGCCATATCGACGCCACCGCCGAGGTCAAGCGCGACAAGCAGTGCATCACGACCGAGGACTGCTATGCCAACCACGATCTCTACCTGAACTACCTGCGCGGCGGCCCGGGCTTCGGCGATCCACTCGATCGGGACTCGAAGGCAATCGAGGCGGACCTCAACCAGAAGTTCTTGCTGCCTGAGTATGCGCAGAAGGTCTATGGCGCTGTGTTCGCTCAGGACGCCAGGGGTGTGTTCGCGGTGGATGCCGCCAAGACCAGAAAGCGTCGCGCGGAGATCCGCAAGGAGCGCCTGGCGCGCGCGGTGCCGACGCGCGAGTGGATGAAGGAGGAGCGCGAGCGCATTCTCAACAAGCACGCATCGGTCCAGGTGCAGCACATGTTTGCCACGAGCTTTGCGTTGTCGGAGAAGTTCACGCAGAGCTTCAAGGACTTTTGGAACCTGCCCGAGGCATGGCACGTGAAAGAGGAGGAACTGGGTGTGCCGGCCTATGGCGCCAAGCACCGTATGGATCTGTCGCTGATGCCGGACGTCACCACCGTCGTCCAGGTCGAAGAGTAACCACCGCACTCAGGAGTCGAACCATGTCTGTTTATACCAACGAACAAGTCGACCACCTCGTCGAGGGGAAGCTCGACTGGGAAACCACGTTCCGCATGCTGTCGATGCCCAAGGACGAAAGCCGCTTCGAGCAGTACCTGGCGGCCTTGCAGGCGAAGGTGAGTTTTCCGGACCGCATCGTGCTGCCGCTCAGCCCGCACATGTATATCGTGCAATCGGCCGCCAGCAAGAAGTGGGTGGTCAAGTGCGACTGCGGCCACGAGTTCTGCGACTACCGCGAGAACTGGAAGCTCCATGCCTCCATCTATGTGCGTGATACCGAGGAGGCCATGGCCGAGGTCTATCCGACGCTGATGGCGCCTGATACGAGTTGGCAGGTGTATCGCGAGTACTACTGTCCGTCGTGCGGCGCGATGCATGACGTGGAGGCGCCCACCCCGTGGTATCCGGTGATCCACGACTTCGAGCCGGATATCGACGCGTTCTACAAGGAGTGGGTGCACCTGCCGGTGCCCGAGCGGGCACCAGACTGATCGGGTAGGACAGGTTTGCCGGACGGTGCGAAGCAGCGGGTGGCGCAGCCCGCCCGCTCCGCGCCGTCCGGCGCCCCTCAGTGCGTCACTGCCCTAATGCATCAGCGCGGTTGATTGACCGCAGTAGTCAGGACGCTGGGCAGGCCATTACGGAACTGATAGGCACGTTCCGTGTAGCCCGCCGGGAACAGCACGCCGCTATGCAGCTGGCCATCGCGTAGCGCGAATACCAGCTTGGCGCCTTGTCCCACCGGCCAGGCGTTCCAGCCCAGCCTTGCCACGGTGGCAGCGGCATCGCGCGACATGTCGAAAACCATCACGTTTTCGTTGCGCGCATAGATGGACCACTTGCCGGTGACCGTGGTGTAAGCGGTCATGCCGAGCGGTTGGCCCGGGCTGACCTGCGAACCGAACACCGAGTTCAGCAGCGAGAACTGCGCCGTGCCATCCGCGTTGATCTGGACCTTCACCTGGCTCATCACCGGCTCGATCATCGTGCGGCCCACGAGCTGACGGATCGACGTGAGCGGGCTGGGCAGCGCCGTGTCGTTGATGACCGCCGACGGGTAGGCCGTTGGCAGTCCCGGGGCGATCGGGCACTGGCTGTTGCTCTGGTAGGGGACCGGGCAGCCGCCAAGGTCGATCGGCAGCACCACACGGTCCGTGTCGTATGACTGGATGCCCAGGTAGCCTTGGGTGCCCGCCGGCAGCTTTGCATTCTGCAATGCCGGGGCCAGCGAGGTGTCGGGACCGAACCGGCCGCCTGTTACCGCGTCAAAGGCCGGCAGGTTGCTCATGTCCACGTCGCGCGATTCGTACTGGAACGTAATGCCGGTTACCGGATCGGTACCGGCGAGCCGGTGGCCGATGGTGGTCAGCGGTAGCGGTGCCTTCAGATCGGAGGGCTGGAGGAGCCTGGTCCAGGTGCCGTCGGCCTTCATGTCGAACTCGGACGTCGGATCGCCCAGCGATACGAAGTCGCTGGCGGCCGCCTCCCAGGCGCCGCCGGCGGTCTGGCGTGCCTGGTAGTCCTTGCGCAGCGCATTGTTCTGAATCTGGATGACGGCTTGCGTGGGGGAGCCCAGGTTCGTCATCAGCGAATCGATGTAGCTGTACACCGGCGCCGCCAATACCTTGGAGGCATCGGCCAGCGTGTACAGCGGCTTGGCGGCCTGGGTATCGACATCGGCCTGCGTCACAGCCACGTCGCCCTTGGTGACCATCGCGTTCAGCACGTTGCGCACGATCGTGGCATCGGCCTTGCCGTCCTTGGCCAGCGAGGTGATCGTGTCGATGATGGCGATGGCCTTCGCGGTGGTGGCAGCGTCGCCATTGGCCACGAAGTCGGCCGTCGGATCGACGTTGCTGCCCAGCAGTGCCTGTACCGCGCGTACCGCTTCATCGCGACTCATGCCGGCTTCCATCTGCGCGGTCACCAGCGTCGTCAACGGGGACACGTGCTGGCCGGTGGTGCCGCCTTCGAGCACGGCGGACATCGTGTAGCTGGCCGGGAATGTAAAGCCCGCCGGGCGGGACAGGTCCTTCGTGGCAGGCGTGACCTGCACCAGCAGGCGCTTGCCGCTGGTGTCGCCGGTGTACGGCAGCGTGAAATTGCCATTGGCGTCGGTCGTGGCCGACGGCTCGCCGCTATCGCAAACGTTGTTCGCATTCAGGTCCAGGCAGACGGTCGCGCCGACCAGATAGCCGTCGATGGCTTTGCCGGTGATCGACGGCGTGGTGACGGCCGGGGGCGTGGTCGTCGGAGGCGTGCTGGTGCTCGGGCTGTTGCTGTCACCGCTGCCACCGCATGCGGCCAGCATGGTCGCGCACAAGGCGGCAATGACGGTGGGTTTGCGTGGAATGTTGTTCACTGCTGAAAGTCTCCTGCGAGGGGAAATACGACCGGAATGGTCCGCGGACACTGACGGCAAGACGTGGCGGCTTTTCTACCCCTCCTTCGCGGGTGAACCCACAATTCGCCCGGAATCCCGGCGATCAGGTGTGCGACAGGAGCACTGGAACTACAAAATGGGCAAAAAATGCCGATATCGCCAGGATTCACCTTCAGTCCATGCAAGCCAAGACACCCGCCTTCGAGCAAGCCATGAATGCGCACCGGCACGGCGACCTCGCAAGCGCGGAGCGCCTGTATCGCGTCGCGCTGGCATCGGACCCTCGACACGCGGGTGCGTATCACCATCTTGGTCTGCTGTGCCACCAGGCGGGCCGACCGGCCGAAGCCGTGGCGCAATTGCGGCGCGCCGCCGTGCTCGCCCCTGGCGATGCTGGTGTGATCGTCAACCTCGGCATCGCCTGCAAGGCAGCCGGCGATTTTGCCGCTGCGGTGACGTGCCTCGTCCGGGCGACGCAACTCGCACCTGCCATGCCGGCAGCGCATTTCAACCTTGGGCTAGCGTGGATGGCCGCCGGCAAGGCCGCCGAGGCAGTGGAGAGTTTCGAGGCGGTGATCCGGCTACAGCCGCAGGACGCGGCAGCGCTGGCCAACCTCGCTTCGGCAAGGTTGGCGCTCGGCCTTCATGCTGAGGCAGTAGTGGCTGCCCGTCGGGCCATCGCAGTTGCCCCGGGTCAGGCGCGACTCCACACGCTGCTTGGCCATGCGTTGCAAGGGGCGGGGCATGGCGTTCCTGCGGCGGAGGCGTTCTTGCGCGCCATCATGCTCGATCCTACCTCCGTCGAGGCGCGTCTGGGTGCCGGCACCACCTTGTGCGCGATCGAGCGGTACGCGCAGGCCATCGAGCAACTGGGGCTGGCAACGCAACACGATGCGCAATGCTCGCCCGCGTGGTTCAACCTCGGTATCGCACACCTCGCGCTCGGGCACTACGTGCAAGCCGAAGCTGCGTTCCAGCGCGTGCTGGCACTGCGGCCGGGTTGGCCCGTCGCCCATTTCCACCGGGCGATGAACTGGTTGTCGGCGGGAGATTTCGCGCGTGGACTGCCGGAATACGAGTGGCGCCTGAAGCTCGATGCCTACGCTGGCGAGCCACAGTGGCCGCGCTGGTCGGGCGCGCCGCTCGACGGCTGCCTGGTCGTCGACGCAGAACAAGGCCTCGGCGACACGCTCCATTTCCTGCGCTTCGTGCCACTTGCAAGCGACCGTGTGGGCAAGGTGGTCCTGCGTGTGCAATCGGCATTGCTGCGGCTGCTCAAGCCGCTGGCGTTGCAGTGGGGAGTTTCAATCGTCGCGCTGGACGATGCGCCGCCCGAGGCGCAAGCGTGGTGCCCGCTGATGAGTCTGCCGCTCATGCTTGGCACGTCGATGGACAGCATTCCGGACATGCCGGCGCCGCTGCCGGTGCCCGAGGCCAGCCGCGAGACGTGGCGCGCCAGATTGTCGGGCCTGAAGCGCCGTCGCGTCGGCATCGCCTGGTCGGGACGGATACGCGCCAACGAGAACCGCGCCATCCCGCTGCATCTGCTCGCGCCGCTATTCGCGCGCGATGACATCGACTGGATTGTGCTGCAGCGGGACATCCCCGCCGATGATGCGCAACACCTTGCCATGTACGCCGGCACCGGACGGCTGCATGATTTCAGGCATCACATCGAGGACATGGCCGACACCGCGGCGATCATCGGAACGCTCGACGCCGTTGTGTCGATCGACACCGCCATTGCGCATCTTGCCGGTGCCATGGGCAAGCCACTGTGGCTGATGCTCGCCGTGGCCGCTGACTGGCGCTGGCGGCAGGATGCGACGCACAGTCGCTGGTATCCGTCTGCACGGCTGGTCAGGCAGACCACGCCGGGCGACTGGCTGCCCGTGATCGCCGCGGTGAACGAGGCCTTGAACGTGGTCTTGGCAGGGTGAGATCGGCGCTACGACATCGCCGATCCTACCGGTCCCGCCAGTAGTTCGGTGAGCGTGCCCGAATCCTCCAGGTCATCCAGCGACAGCAGGCAATCCTCGATGGCGCGCTGGCGCTGCGCGGGTAGCAGGCCGTCGGTGAGTCGGCGGTACTTGGCCACCACCTGCTCGCGGCTCATCGGTTGCAGGGCGGACTTGGGGGCAGGTTGTTCGGCCTGCAACTCGGTGCCGTCACGCAGGCGAATGCGCAGGCGGGTCCGGCCACGGCCAAGCGCGCCGGCCTGGTCGAATCCGGCGTCGTGGTGCGCGCGAATCCGTGGAATGAGTGCCCACACGTCATCGCGGTCGATGCGCTCGGGCGCGAACTGTCGCACCATGGCTTCGCCGTCCAGCAGGGTTACCGCAAGCGCGTAGGCGATGTTCATCTGGGCGGCAATCGGCGTGATTGGCCGCGCGAGGTCCCACCAGCCGTGGTGATAGACGGCGTGGGAAAGGTCGACGTCGATGCGCTCCACATCCTCGGCGCGGAACCGGTGCGTGGCGACGAGATCGAGGAGGGCGTCGATGCCCGCGTGCAGCCCGCCCATCGCCGCATGGGCCTTGAGCACGAAGCGGGGCGTCTCCCAGTGCTCGCCGAGTCCGTGCGCGATCTGTGTGGCATCGGGGTTGTGCCCCTCGCCGAAGGTCGAGAGAAAGCCACCGTACTCGCGCTCGAAAACGCGCTGGATACCGCTGTAGCCGCTGGCCGCCAGATGGGCGGCGTAGAGTCCGTTACGCGCGGCAAAGCCGTGGTGCATACGCTTCGACATCGCTTCATATTGCGCGGCCATCAGACCGGCGGACTGCGTTGCCGCCAGTCCAAGGGCGTCTTCGAAGCCCGCGGCATCCAGTTGCAGCAGCGAGCCCACGGCCGCCGCCGCCGCGTGCGTGCCGAACACCGGACCCGAATGCCATCCACGCGACAACATTTGGCCACCGTGCAGGGCCAGGCCGACGCGCGGACCCACCTCGAAGCCGGCGATCGCCGCCGCCAGCATCCGATCGCCACGGATGCCGCCGAGTCTTTCCGCCGTGGCGAGCAGCGAAGGCAGGATCAGTGACGCGCTATGCAGCGGCGCCAGCGGGTGGAAGTCGTCGAGCTCGAATCCCTGGATAAAGGTGCCATTGAGCAAGGCGGCCACCGGAGCAGTCGCCTTGCGACCCCATCCAATGATGCTGCACGGCCCTTCGGCTTCGAGGGCCATGACCGATTCAACCGCGGTGCGGGACCACGGCAACTGGGCGCCAACCAGCGCGCAACCCACGCCGTCCAGCAGCAGCAACCTGGCCCGTTCGCGCACGGTGTCAGGCACCGCGCTCAAGTCGAAGTTGGCCAGCCAGGTAGCCAGTTGGCCGGTCGGGCCCGAGGGATCGCTGGCCTGTCGTCGAGCCTGTTCGCTCATGCTGTTCTCCATGTTTTCAGATACGTTCGAAAATGCCATCCAGACGGCCCCGAGCGAGGACCGATCGGTCAAGCTGCGCCAGCACTTCGGGCAGCGTCGGCGGTTTGTCGAAATGCAGTTTCCCGTTGAGTGCCAGCAACTGGAAGGAGTAGCGATGGGGGCCGTGGCCGGGCAGGGCTCTCGGGCCGGCATAGGCGGTTTTGCCGAAGCTGTTGCGGCCCAGCACGGCATGGATGCTTGCCGGTGGATTGAAGGCGGCCTCCGGCAGGCCGGGCAGGTTGGGGTCGATGCCGGTGGCGATCATGTGCACGAATGGGCGTGGCAAGGGCGCATCGGCATCTTCGATGATCAGCACCAGTTCCTCGGTCTCCGAAGGCAAGCCGCGCCAGGCGAGTGCGGGCGAGCGATTCTCGCCGACGCCCTTGCCGGCGTGCGCGACCGGAATCGTTTGCCCGGCGCCGAAGCTGCCGCTGCTGAGTTCCAGCAGAGCGGGGGCAGAGGCAACGGCCGGGTGATGCCAGGCAAGGCGTTGCTCTCCGGCCCTTCGTCCTTTCAGGAGACGTCCCAGCAGGCGGCTCAGCATGATTTGACTCCGCTTCCGCTATCGGCATTGGCTTCGGACAGGTCCCATACCCAGGGCCGGCGCTGACGGTCGGCGGCCTGCCAGGCACGGATCTGGTTGTCTTCGAGCAGCGTGCCCCCGATCTCGTCGAGGCCCTGGAGGAGCATCTCCCGGCGGAGTGGGTCGATATCGAAGCTCCAGCGGCGATCGCCGGCTTCGACCACCTTGTGCTGGAGATCCACCTTGAACGGGATGGCATGGCGCGCGAGGTTCATCAGTTCGCTGACCAGCGCCTCGTCGAGAATCAAGGGCAGGATGCCGTTCTGGAAGCAGTTGTTGTAGAAGATGCTGCCGAAGCTTGGCGCGATGATGCACCGATAGCCCATCGACTGCAGCGCCCAGACGGCGCTCTCGCGCGACGAGCCGCAGCCGAAATTGGCACCGCTGACAAGAATCGGCGCGCCGGAGAACTCAGGCTGGGCCGGAAGGAATGCCGGATCGGGGCTGCCATCGGCCAGGTAACGAATCGCCTCGAAGGCGTGCACGCCAAGTTGGTCTCTGGGTACGGTGGTGAGGCGATCGATGCGGATGATGACATCGGTATCGAGGTTGGCGCGGGGCAACGGCGCCGCAAGGCCAGCAAGTGTATGGAACGGTTGCATCTCAGAAGCTCCGAATGTCGGTCAACACCCCAGTGATCGCCGCAGCCGCTGCCATGGCCGGGCTGGCCAGATGCGTGCGGGCGCCCGGTCCCTGACGGCCGACGAAATTGCGGTTCGAGGTGGAGACCGCTCGCGCGCCCGGAGGCACCTGTTCACCGTTCGCCGCCACGCACATGCTGCAGCCGGGCTCCCGCCACTGGAATCCAGCATCTTCGAAGACGCGATCCAGCCCTTCGGCCTCGGCGGCGCGCTTGACCAGCTCGGAGCCGGGCACCACCCAGGCTGTCACGCCGGCGGCTACGCTGCGGCCACGCACGACGTGCGCGGCATCGCGCAGATCCGACAGCCGGGAGTTGGCGCAAGAGCCGATGAAAACCCAGTCGACGGGCGTGCCTGCCAATGCCTGTCCGGCCTCGAGCCCCATGTACGCCTGCGCTGCGCGCCATTCCTCCGCTACGGCCGGGCTTGGGGCACTGTCCGGGTGGGGAACGCACTGGTCGATGGCGACTGCCTGGTCCGGACTGGTGCCCCACGTAATCACCGGACGCACGGCTTCGGCAACGATGCGTTCTTCTCGATCGAACACGGCGTCCGCGTCGCCGGCAAGGGACCGCCACGTCTCGACGGCACGTTCGAACAACTCGCCTTTTGGTGCGAATGGCCGGTCGCGCAGGTAGTCGAACGTCGCGTCGTCCGGTGCGACCATGGCGAATTTGGCGCCCAGCTCCACCGCGAGGTTGCACAAGGTCAGCCGGCCCTCGATCGGCATGGATTCGATCGCCGGTCCGGCGAACTCCACGGCGTGGCCGACGCCGGCGGATGCCCCGAGTGTTGCGATGATATGCAGGGCCAGGTCTTTCGGTGTCACGCCCCTGGGCAGTCGTCCATCGACACGCACGCGCATACGCCGCGGCTTTTGTTGGCGCAGCGTCTGTGTAGCCAGCACATGCACGATTTCGGACGAGCCGATACCGAAGGCCAGCGCGCCAAGGCCGCCGTTGGTACACGTATGGCTGTCACCGCAGACCAGGGTCGTGCCGGGGAGCGCGATGCCCAGTTCGGGCGCCATGACGTGAACGATGCCCTGACCCGGCTGGCCGAGATCGAACAGACGAATGCGGCCTTTCTCGCTCCCCTGCTTGAGCCCGGCCCAGAGCATGGCACCAAGTGGATACGTTGTTTCCGTGCGGCCGGGCGCGCTGGAGACGACGTGATCGGGCGTTGCAAAGCACAGTTCCGGGTTGTGCGGCGGCAGCTTGCGCTTGGCGAGCTCCCCCAGGGCCGGCGCGCCGGAGAGATCGTGCAGCAGATGCCGGTCAATGTGCAGTAGCGCCCAGCCGTCACCGAGGTCCTTGATGACATGCGCATCCCAGACCTTGTCAAAAAGCGTTCGACCCATGCTTCACTCCTGATGGCTTTGCTGGAAGTGCTGCCGGAGCGCGCTCCATTCGTCGGCACCCAGCCGGCGGAACAGCGCGGCGACGGTCGCGTCCATCCGGGGCGCGGGCATTTGCCCCTCGCGCTGCACGTCCTGCAGCGCGGCGTCGCAGGCTTCGATGGTGGCCTTGAGCAGAAGACCGGGAAGGATGACCATGCGATATCCGAGTTCCCCCGCTTCTGCGAATGGCAGCAGCGGCGTGCGTCCGGTGGGGACCAGATTGAGCAAACAAGGCCCGCCGACTTCGCGCGGGATGGTGGCGACTTCTTCGCGGGTTTGCGGCGCTTCCACGAATGCCATATCGGCGCCGGCCTCGAGTGCGAGGTTCGCGCGGGTGATGGCCTCTTCGAGGCTGACCACGGCGCGCGCATCGGTCCGCGCGATGATCGTGAAGTCCGGATGCCGCCGCGCGGCCACGGCGGCGCGGATCTTGGCGAGGAACTCGTTTCGTTCCACGATCTCCTTGCCGTCCAGGTGGCCGCAGCGTTTGGAGAAGACCTGGTCCTCGATATGGATGGCCGCGACGTTGCGGGATTCGAACTCGCGCACGGTGCGCGTGACGTTGAGCTCGTTGCCATAGCCGGTGTCGGCATCGGCAATCAGCGGGATGTCCACCGAACGCGCGAGCACGGCGGCGTTCTCGACCATTTCGCTCATGCCGAGCAGGCCGAAGTCCGGGAACCCGCGGGCAGCGGCGGTGCCGGCACCGGTCATGTACACGGCGCTGAATCCTGCCTGCTGAACGAGGCGGGCGGTGAGGCCGTCATAAGCGCCCGGTGCGACCACGATTTCCGGTCGGGCGAGCAGTTGGCGCAGCTGGGTGGCAGCGTTCATCGAGGTCTCCTGGCTTGATTTGAGGATGATGCGAAGGGTTGGGTCACTGACTGATCTCCTCGAGCGAGAGGCCGGAGGTACGCGGTCCGAGCAGGCCGATACTCAGGGCGACCAGCAGCATGCAGGCGACGATCAGCCCCACCGCGCCGGGCACGCCAGCGTGCTTCAGCGATGCGGCGATCAGGAATCCGCTCAATGCGCCCGAGACACGGCTCACGGCATAGACGAAGCCGATCGCCTTGGCGCGGTGGCGCGTCGGATACAGCTCGGCCTGGTACGAGTGGAAGCCCAGCGAAATCATGGTTCCCCCGAGTGTCAGCAGCGCGCCGGTCATCAGGATGGCGACGCCGCTGTTCAGGTTCACGAACATCGTGCCTGCGCCGGCCATTACCAGCGCGGAGACCACGATCAGGGTCTTGCGCTCGACACGATCGACGAAGGCCACTGCCAGCAGCGGGCCAAGCGGTGCGACGAGGGAGACCATCAAGCCGTACTCGAGGCTCGAGGAAAGCCCCACGCCACGCTGCACCAGGAACGTGGGCATCCAGTTCGAAAATCCATAGAGACCAATGGCCTGAGCGGCGTGGAACAGCACGAGCATGACTGTCCGGCGTCGGTACGGCGCGCGCCAGATCTCGCGGAAGGCGGCCGGTTTGCCAACGGGCACCTCGCGCGGAGGAAGAGGTGCCGGCAAGGGACGGCCACTCTGCTGGCGGGCTTTTGCTTCCAGTTGCTCGACCACTGCCGTGGCCTGCTGCAATCGGCCATGGCTGGCCAGCCAGCGAGGACTTTCCGGCAGGCCCAGCCGCAACAGCCAGACGAACAGTGCCCCGACGCCGCCCATAAGCACCACCACGCGCCAGCCGTCGAGACCCAGCACGGTGCGCGGCACGAACCACCAGGCCATCAGCGCGACTGACGGCACGGCAAGGTAGGAAATCACCGCGCTCACCGCGAACGCGCGGCCACGGATGCGCGCCGGCACGAGTTCGCTCAGGTAGGCGTCGATGGTGACCAACTCCACGCCAAGGCCGATGCCCGTCATCAACCGCCAGAAGTTCAGCCAGGCCGCGTCGTGCTGGAACGCCATGCATACCGCCGACGCCGAATACCAGAGCAGGGCGACGGTGAATACCGAGCGCCGCCCAAGTCGATCGGCAATCGACCCGAATGCCAGTACGCCGATCAGGAGGCCAAGGAACGTCGCGGCGATATAGCTCGCCGCGCCGTCGAGGGCGAAGAAGCCTTCCGTGGTCGCGCTGAGCACGCCGCTGTGGATGATCCCGGGCAGCACATAGGCCGTGGAGAAGAGCTCATAGAACTCGAAGTAGGCCCCCAGCGAGAGCAGCAGGACCAGGCTCCAGGTGCTGCGCGTGGCTGGAAGGCGGTCTATCCGTGCGGCCAGTTCGCCGGCACTGATGCGTGCGGGGGCGGCCTGCGATGCCGCGGACAGCGTCCGATCAGTCATGTTGTCTCCGTCTTATCTGTACGGACTTGGCATGCGCTGCCTCGTCCGCAATTAATGTTGTTATATTATTATGATGTCATAGATACGGCACAGCAAGGGGAATTTCAGATAAGCTCCGGACTGACAGGAGGGATTCGCCACAAATGACATCGGATGTGATGCATAGCGCGCTAAAGCGTAGCCCGGGCACGTCGTTGCACCGGCAGATGTTCACGGTCCTGCGCGATCTGATCGTGCGCGGCCAGTACCGCGCCGGCGCGATGATTCCGAAGGAGGAAGAGCTTTGCGCCATGTTTGGCGTTTCGCGCATCACCGTGCGGCGCGCATTGGCCGATCTGGAAGCGGAAGGGCTGGTCGAAAAGCGCCAGGGCAAGGGCACGTTCGTTCGCCTTGAACTGCCGGCGATGCGCCCGATGGCCACGCTTGGGTATCTCGAATCGCTACGTCAGATTTCGGATGAAACGCAGGTCGAAGTGCTGAACTTCGAGCGGCTGCTGGCGGCAGGGGATATCGCGCAGCTACTGGGGATCGAGGAGGCGTCGCCGCTGCTGCACGTGACGCGTCTGCGCCGCAAGGCCGCAGTGCCCGTGATGATTACCGAGACATGGGTGCCGGAGGCGTATATCGGAGAGATCAACCAGTCGGATCTGGAAACGGAGCCGCTGTTCGAGCTGCTGATGAAGCGGGGCATCCGGTTTGGGCGCGTGGCGCAGGAGTTCACCGCGATCGCTGCATCGCCGGCGCAGGCGCGGCTGCTGCAGGTACCCCCGGGCCAGCCGCTGATCGGTATCAACCGGTTGATCTATGACGATCAGCAGCACCCCGTGCAATACCTTGTGGTCGTGATGTCGCCGGAGCGCAGCAGGGTGCTGATGGATATCGCGGTCGGGGCCATGAATACGCCGGCGACCGGAAGCATCGTCCACGACGCCGCCGCCTAGCCGCCTGGCCGCCTGGTCGGGCTGCGGCGTTGTGGCAGTCGAGGGGACTACGCCAACCTTACTGCGCGTCGAGCTGGCGGCGCGCGCGGCGCGAATAGTAGGCGAAGGTCGCTTCGAATCGCTTCTGCGTGCTGACCCAGCGTTGAGCCTCGCGACCGAGTTCGGGCGGGATCGGCTGGATCTCCCCGGCGGCCATCGCCAGCAGTTGCAGGCGAGCGGCGCGCTCGAACATCACGCCCAGCACGCAGGCTTCTTCCACCGACGCGCCCGCCACCAGCAGGCCGTGGTGCGACAGCAGAATCGCTTTCTTGCCGCCCAGTGCGCCCGCGATGAGTTCGCCCTCTTCATTGCCGACTGGAATGCCTGGCCATTTTTCCAGGAACGCGGTCTGGTCGTACAGCACGCACGTGTCCATATGCGAGATCGTCAGCGGCACTTCCAGCATGGCAAGTGCGGAAGCGTGCGGCGCGTGAGAGTGCACGATGCAGTTCAGATCGGGACGCGCGCGATAGAGCCATGAATGGAAGCGATTGGCGGGGTTTGGCATCCCGTTTCCCGAAATCACTTCGAGATCCTCATTGACGAGCAGGAGGTTGTCCGCCGTGATTTCGTCGAAGCCAAGACCCAGGCGTTGCGTGTAGTACGTGCCCGGTTGTTCCGCCCGCGCCGTGATCTGGCCGGAGAGCACGGAATCGTGCCCGAACGTGAACAGGATCCGGCAGGTCTCGGCGACAGCTTCGCGCAGCGGCATCCTGTCCGCGCGGAGTTCGGTCTGCATTTTTTCGAGCGAAGACGCGACGATTTCGCTCTTGCTCAACTGCATGGTATTGGCCATGTTGTGTCCTTCAGGGATGTGCTGGAGTCGGGATAGGAGGTGGCTTTACTTGTTGCCTGCGCCAAGCAGGGCAGACCATCGCTGATTCTCGTCGCTGATCAGCTTGCGGAATTGTTCGGGTGATGACGCGGCGGGCTCGGTCCCTTGCGCGGTAAGCGTTGCCTTGAACTTCGGATCGGCAGCCACCTTCGCCACGGCGGCATTGAGTTTTTTCACGATGGCCGGATCAAGTCCCGCGGGTCCGATCAGGCCGGCCACGGAGCCGGATACCAGTGATGGAAAGCCAAGCTCTGCTGTGGAGGGTACCTGCGGCGCGGTGGAGAGCCGGTGCGGGCTTGCCACGGCCAGCGCGCGGAGCTTGCCGGACGTCACGAACGGCATCACCTGGGGCGTGGCCTCGAATGTCATGTTGACCTGGCCCGATACGACGTTGGTGACGGATTCCGCGCCGCTCTTGAATGGCACATGCAGGAATTCGACCTTCGCCACGTCCTGGAAAATGCGCATTCCCTGATAGGGCGCGCTCCCCACGCCGGCGGTGCCGACGCTGATGGCATCGGGCTTGCGCTGAGCGAGCTTGATCAGTGCGGGCAGAGTGTTAGCCGGAACATCCGCGCCAACCACGACGAGGAATGGCGTGGACCCCACAAGCGAGATGTAGGTGAAATCCTTCGCGCTATCAAAGTTGACCTTGACGTCCGTATGCGGATTGACGGCCAGCACGCCAACGGTGGCAAACATCAGCGTGTAGCCATCGGGGCGCGCGCGCCGCACGAAGTCGGCCGCGATGTTGCCGCCGGCGCCGGGCCGATTCTCTACCACCACCGACTGGCCAAGCTGCTCGGAGAGCGCCTTGCCCGTCGCTCGCGCGATAAGGTCGGTAATGCCACCGGCGCCGAACGGCACGACCAGGGTGATTGGCTTGTCGGGGTATCCGGTGGCATTGGCGGTGAACGGGATACTCAGCAGCATGGCGGCAGCCAGGCTGGCCATGGATGACAGGCTACGGCGGCGGTGGGGGCGGGTAGGGCG